>CABSKZ010000006.1 GCA_902478395.1 uncultured Eubacteriales bacterium
TCTATTCGTCGGCAGCGTCAGATGTGTATAAGAGACAGGGTTATGGTTACGCAAAAGTCTGTAAATTTGAAGACGGCAGACAGAAAAGCGCCGGTATTGTCCGGCATAAGGAAAGACGGTGCGCTTTATGTAATGCTCCTGTTGCCAGTCTGCTATTATATCTTGTTCCACTACGTGCCGATGTATGGCGTTACCATCGCGTTTAAGGATTACAATCCATTTCAGGGGATCTTTGGAAGCCCATGGGTAGGGCTCGATGTGTTCCGCGATATTTTCAAAATGAAGGAATTTTCCCGCGCGGTGCGCAACACGCTGGTTTTAAATATGCTCAATCTATTTCTGGGATTTCCCATGCCGATTCTGCTGGCGATTATGCTCAACGAGGTGCGGCAGACCAAGCTCAAGCGGGTGTACCAGACGCTTCTGTACCTTCCGCATTTCATTTCTTGGGTTATCATTGGCGGGCTGGTCTACCAGCTGTTTTCGGAGAGCTATGGAATCGTGAACACCATCATAAAAAGTTTTGGCCTGCCTCCGGTTCCGTTCCTGACACAGAAATCGAACTGGATCGTCATGTACCTTTCTGTCGGTATCTGGCAGAGCGCAGGCTGGGGCGCGATTATTTACCTCGCCGCCATCACCGGCATCGACCCGCAGATATATGAGGCGGCTGTGGTGGACGGCTGCGGCAAACTGAAAATGATTTGGAATATCACGCTGCCAAGTATCAAGGGGACGGTCATCATTATGTTCATCCTGAACGCCGGAAGGATTATGAATATCAGCCTCGACCAGCCGATGATGCTCAGCAACGTTCTGGTGGAGGAGGTTTCAGATGTCATCAGCACCTTTGTGTACCGGGTGGGCCTCCAATCCGGAAAGTTCAGCGTGGGTACGGCGGTTGGCTTGTTCCAGTCGCTGATAAGCCTGGTAATGCTTCTGACGACCAATTTTATCACGAATAAGATGGGGAACGAGGGAATCTGGTAATGGAGTCTTCCGGAGAGGGAAAGGAGAGTACGAAACATGAAACAAAGTATTGGAGATAAGGTTTTTAACACCGTCAACATCATCCTTTTGGGAATCTTCGCATTTCTGTGTCTGTTCCCGTTTGTCAATATTCTTGCGGTGTCCTTAAGCGACAACGCGGCAATTATGTCCGGCAGGGTTTTCCTGTGGCCGGTGGGAATGAACTGGAACGCCTACCAGACCGTGTTTGCGGACGGCACCATGATTCATTCGTTTTTCTTCACCGTGATTTTAACGGTTTTGTACACGGCAGTAACCATGGTTATGACCATTCTGTGCGCATATCCGCTGTCCAAAAAGCAGCTGCGGGGCCGGACAGTTGTGCTGATGATGATAACGTTTACCATGTATTTCAGCGGAGGAACGATACCGTCGTATCTCCTCATCAGCAATTTAAATCTGCTCAACAACATGTGGGCACTGATTTTGCCAGGGTGTATCAATACATTTAATATGATTGTCATGAAGTCATTTTTCAGCTCGATTCCGGAAAGCCTCGAGGAGTCAGCCATTCTGGATGGAGCGGGACAGTTCCGGATTCTGCTGTCTATCGTACTGCCGCTCTCGACGCCAATTATCGCGACGCTTGCGCTGTTCTACGCGGTGGCACGCTGGAACGCCTTTTCGGACGCGCTGTTTTACATCAACGACAGCACGAAATATCCGCTGCAGCTCAAGCTGCGCCAGCTGATATCCTTAAACCAGGTAGACCAGATGATCAACGATTTACAGGACCAGAAGCAGATGGTCATTCCGGAAACTATTAAATCGGCGAGTATCATGTTCGCGACAATTCCCATCCTGCTGGTGTATCCCTGGCTGCAAAAATATTTTGTGAAAGGCATGATGATAGGCTCCATCAAAGGTTAGAAAATAAAAATGCTAGGAAAGGACGGAGAAGGTATGAAATTAAAGTGGAAAAGCATTGCATGGGTTTTAGCGGCCGCATTGTCAGCCGGTGCGTTGTCAGGCTGCGCCGGCGACAAAAAAGCACAAACAAGCGGAGAGAAAACAACGCTTACGGTAGAGGTGTTTGAGAGGGGAAACGCCCCGTCGAACGGAGAAACGGCAGACAACAACCGCTGGACAAAGTGGATTAACGAGCAGTTCGGCGAACCGAATAACATCACAGTCAAGTTCCATCCCATCCAGAGGGCGCAGGAAACAGAAATGCTCAATGTCCTGATGGCATCGAAACAGGCGCCCGACATCATTTTTACATACGATAAAACGGTATATAACACGTTTGTAAAGCAAGGCGGACTGACAGAACTGACAGAAGCATTAGACAAGCACGGAAAGCAGCTTAAGGAAATGCTGGGAGACGCGCTTGATTATATGAAGGTGGACGGCAAACTCTACGGCGTCACGGCGAAACGGCCGTATCTCGGCCAGTTTACATCGTACGTCCGGCAGGACTGGCTGGATAAGCTCGGCATCAAAGCGCCGGAGACGACGATGGAGGTCTATGAAATGCTCAAGCTGTTCAAGGAGAAGGACCCGGGCGGCGTAGGCAGTGAAAACGTCGTGCCGTTCCCGCTCACGGCAAACAGCTTTTCGCAGGAGGGGTTCCAGCAGAACACACTCCATCTAGTATATTCCTTTGTGGAAGATATGACCAAGAAAGAGTTTTATACCCTGCCGCAGATAAAGTATCCGGGTTATAAAGAGGGGGTACGCTTCCTGAACAAGATGTACAACGAGGGGCTTTTGGACCGCGATTTTGCGCTCCAGAACGACAATAAAAAATTTGACGAGCATATTTCCTCCGGACGTGCGGGCTTTTTCGTGCGCGACACGAACGTGGGCTTTAATGACGCGGGCGCCGTGGGAACGTTGTATAAAAATAATCCGGACGCGAAGCTCGTTGCGATTGACCCCTTCAAAAACAAGGATGGACGTACGCCGAAACGGCTGTATAACCCCGCTGCCATGAATATCATGATTCCGTCGTTTAGTAAGAACAGTGAGGCGGCAATCAAATATCTGAACTGGATGGCGGATGAAAAGGTCGGTATGGAACTGATGCTCGGCGTGGAAGGGGAGCATTACAAGCTGGTGGAAGGTGTTCCTGTCACTATCGATACGGAGCACAACAAGCTCACCCGGTGGAACAACACGGACCTCAGCATTATCTATAACGGGTCAGATTACGGCAGCCTAGAAAACTACTATACCTCTCTGCGTGTTCAGGGCGATATCTATGGGGATTTAAAGGAGCAGGGTGCGCGCATTGCGGTGGTTGACGGCTATTATGACCCGTTCTATACGGTCATTCTGGAAAGCGAGAGCAAATACCGATCCATCTTAGACAAAAAATTCCAGGAGGTCATGATAAAATCCATCATGGCGTCCCCGGAGGAGTTTGACGCGGTGTACGATGGGCTGGCACAGGAATATATGGACATCGGCGGACAAGAACTGATGGAGGAAAAAAGCAAAGCATTTGATGCAGGCAATTACATAGAACCGGATGGTGAGGGAATCTACAGACCGTATCACTAAAACAGCCGGCGGTTACAGATGCCGGGCAGGGAGGGAAAAGAATCATTATGAAAAAAAGATGTTTGCTTATTACTATGCTCATGCTGTTTGCCGTATCGGTGCAGGCAGTCGCGGCAGGACAATATGCCTATTGGGACTTTACCAAGGCGGCGTATCCGGGCCTGACTGTCGAGAGCAACAACGGCTCCGCGTCCTGCAGGGACGGTGTCCTCCAGATGGGCAGAACCGCCGCGGGCGGAACAAATCCAAGATTCAAATTTTCTTTTGACAAGGCCTGCGGGCAAATGGAAGGCGTTTCCGTACTGGAAATGGATATGAAAACCACGGCCGATTCGTTTCTGATGTATTTTCAAAATTCTCCGCTGGCGGGGAGTATTTTCCGGGTGAACCTGATGAACGGGACGCGGCTTAGAGTATCGGCAGGAAACGCAGCAGGAAAGGGCAATGACAACATATTTATCAAAGAGGATTTGGTGCAGGATGAATGGTTTCACCTGAAATTTGTGGTGGATTATCCAAACAAAACAATGTCCATCTATCTGGATGGGGCGCTCATTTGTGACAGCAGGACGTTTTTCTATAATGCAAACGTAGATTATGCCGGATCCTTTTATTATATCCTGATGGAACACAACGGCAGCACGGGAGCGGTATCTATGGCGAATTTTGCGCTGTATAGCCGCGACGACGCTTCCATTGTGGGCGCCAGCGCGGAGGCGCTTTCACTAGATGCGGTGGCGGAGGATGACCTGACGCTGCCGGTGGAAGGGTATGACGGGGCGGAAATCAGCTGGTCATCCAGCGACGAAACAGTTGTCGGGCCAGACGGAACGGTCCATTTCCCAGCTATGGCGGAAGGGGATAAAACCGTAACCCTGACAGCAAACGTCACGAAGGGGACGGAAAGTGTTGAAAAGCCCTTTGTGCTGACCGTGCCAGCCCGTATGACGGATGAAGAAGCCGTCGAGGCGGATATATCCGCCCTGCAGATAGCGACCGCACTTTATGACAGCGCTTCACTTCCCGCAGTGGGAACAAATGGCTCGGTAATCACCTGGGCGGCAGACAACAAGGAGGCTGTGGTTATCAGTGATGAAGCGGACGGCGGGCAATATGCGGTGACCACAAACCGGAAAGAAGAAAACATTCCGGTCGTGCTGACGGCAACTGTAACAAAGGGAAATGTAACGAAAATGAAACCGTTTTCCGTAGTGGTTCAGCGGATTGTGACGGATGAGATGAGCGTAAAAGAGGATTTGGAACAAATCGTGCTTCCGGAGACGGTTACAGAAAACTTTACCCTTCCGGCGGCAGGAAACAACGCAAGCAGCTTCAGCTGGACCTCCGCGAATCCGGATTATATCGCTGTGGACGGCTATTTGGCGCAGGTTGTTTACCGGGGGACGGAGGACGTGCCCGTGGTTTTGACGGCAAGAGCGGTTAAGGGAGCGGCGGAAGCGGAACAAACGTTTACAGTCACCGTCGCCAAGGATGTTGAAACCAACCTGAAGCTGTTGAAAGAAGCTGTGTCCGCCCTGAACCTCGAAAGGACAACAAATTTAACAACAGACATAGAACTGCCAGCCGAAGGAATCAATGGTACGGCAATAACATGGTCGACGTCAGATGCCGCTGTGATTACGGCAAAGGGTGAAATCACCCGCGCGTCATATGCGCAGTCAGCTTCGTTGACCGCAGAACTGCAAAAGGGTACCCTGACGGAAACCAAGGTATTCCGCATTACCGTTAAGGGAACGTCTTCCTCTTCCGGAGGCGGAGGAGGGGGCGGCGGAGGCGGCTCCATTTCTTCCGGTAGGGTGACCTCGACAGTTGTGCTGGACCCGCCGGAGGTTACACATGAACCGGAGATTGAGCAGAACAGCACATTTACAGATGTTGGGACGGAACATTGGGCATTCCAGGAAATCGAAACACTGGTACAGAAAGACATTATCAATGGGGACGGAACGGGCCGATTTGAGCCGGAACGGCCGGTCAGCCGGGAGGAGTTTGTCAAGATGCTAGTCTGTGCACAGAAACTGGACCTGGAACAGACGGATACCACATTTTCCGATGTGGAGGCTCAGGCGTGGTACGGGTCATACATTGCAGCGGCAGCTGCAAACGGACTGGTAGCCGGAGAACCGGACGGCAGTTTCGGAATCGGCAAGAATATCACGCGCGAGCAGATGGCGGTGATGGTCTACCGCGCGGTGGGCGGCAAACCACAGAGCACGGAGGGATATGCGGATGCGGACGCAATTTCACCTTTTGCGGTCGAGGCAGTTTACGGCATGAGAGAGCTGGGACTCATGAGCGGCGGCCTGGATAACTGCTTCCGCCCGTCTGAATTTGCAACGCGCGCGGAAGCAGCGGCGCTAATCGGCCGTATGCTGGCCCTGCAGAACTGATGTGTGCAAGCATGAAAAGAGAGGAGTCAAAAGCATGAAAAAATTACTTTCTATCTGTCTGGTCTTTTTGTGTCTGGCGCACGGCGGCTCTATATTTGCCCACTATGATAACGGGGATATCCAAAAGATCTGGGAGACGATGGACGAGCGGACGCTTTCCGTCATCGAGTCAATGGCAGATAATCCGTTTCCAAATCCCGCGGAGGGTTCCAGTGCGGATTATGGAATCGGCATGGTGTGTTACGCGCTGACCAATCTGTATCTGAATCAGAATCTGGAGACGTGCCAGCAGTATATTCAGCATGTCAACGAGCACTTCAATTTTCAGGTTCCGCACACCGGAGATTTTAAGACGTATTTCCAGATGAGCATTATGCTGCGCATCTGGTTCTGGTTCTCGGACGAAAGCCTGTACTGGCCCGGACGGCTGACGGCAGAAACGCAAAACGCCATGCTGGAATATTTCTGGGGCTATGTATCTTCCAACAGCAAAGTAGAGGACGCGCAGCTGTATGACAAGGAAATCTATTACCTGCAGGCCAGCGGCAACCATCACGTCATAAAACGTACCATGCACCTTTTGGCAAACCAAATTTTGAAGGAGCAGGACGCGTACAAAAATGAAAAGTTGGCGGACGGTTTTACCCCGGGCGAGCATTACGAAGCTTGGGAAACCTATTGGAAGCACGACATTGTAGACCGTGGGAAACGGGCGCTGGAGGTCGAATATGCGGCAAACGGCTATTACAAATATACCATGGACTGCTTTATGACGATACGGGAATTTGCGCAGAGCTCCATCATCCGGGACCTGGCACAAAAATATCTCGACGTCATTTTTGCGGACATTGCCGTACAGACGGACAATGGCCTGTACGGCGGCGCGCGGGGCCGTTCCACTAGGTACAGCGACGCGGATACGCCAGTGGAGGCGCTGTTGTTCGCAAAATGGTTTAACACACAGTCCTCGTGGCGTATTCCGGACGCAAAGGACCCGCTGACTGGGGAGAGCATGGCAAAGAAGTATGGCGCGCCGGCGCTGCCGAGTAATTTCCATCCCAATATGGGTTCGTGCATGATCAGCACCTATACGCCGCCCCAGCCGGTGGCGGATTTGGTTTTGAACTATGAAGAACGCGGGACGCATGAATATACCAGCCGTCCGCCCGGACGCGGCACGGCACTTCCGACGCAGGGGTGGTACAGCTTCGAATTTCCGTCGAGATACCTGCGGTATTCCTATGTGACCCCCTCCTACGTTGTGGGCGGCTATACCTTCGACCGTTCATTCGAATATAACGATGTAATGGGACAGAACCGGCAGACCGGCATCCATTTTACTACGCCGGACAAACAGGACTCGAAGCTTTCGCGGGTATTTGCCGAATCCGAGCGCAATTACAGCAGGGGCTTCCATGACCTGACCGGCGTGGCCTATAAAAACACGATGATTATGCAGGGCCTGCCGGAAGCACGGTATTTCGATGCCTCCACCCAGTCGGATATCTACATCTGCTTTACGGAGGATATCTACAGCACTGTGACGGAGGAAGACGGCTGGGTGTTCGGGTATGTTCCGGACGGAACAGGATATATCGCGGTCAAACCGTCCAAAGGGAAAATAAAGGAATGGAAAGCCTATACGGAGAAAACCAAGGGCAAAACGATGGGCCTGCACTTCACGGAAAAATTTGCGCCGGTCGTCATGCAGGCGGGCAGCGTGGAGGAATATGGCTCGCTGGCCAATTTCAAGGCACAGGTAAAAAAGACGAAAATGACATGGAATTCCAAATATGAGTTTGAATACACGACCATCAATGGGGACACAATCAAGACCTACACAAATGCGACTGTCCCGAAAATCAATGGAAAGACGCTTGACCTGGAGCCGGAAAACATGATTAAAAGCCCGTTTTTCAATGGAGTATATGGAACTGGGGTATATCAGCTGGTGAACCAGAATCAGGAGACGTATACCATCCGGTTTGCGTATGACGATGCAGATGAGGTCGGCCCCTCAAAAATGTTTGCAAATGATTTTATCAGCGATTGGAACGGTGTGAAGCTGCGTGTGAACGGCAGCCTGGTCGGCGGAGAGCAGCCTCCGGTTATCGAAGGGGACACAACACTGGTGCCGCTGCGGGGCCTGTTTGAGCGGCTGGATGCGGAAGTCCTGTGGGACGGAGCAGAGAAAAAAATTACCGTAAACGGTAGGAATACCTCAGTCGTTATGACGGTTGGGAGCAAAGAAGCGCTGGTGAACGGTAAAACGGTACAAATGGGGATTGCTCCGCAATTAATGAATGAGCGTACGATGATTCCGGTACGCTTTGTGGCGGAGAACCTGGGCGCAAAAGTAAAATGGGATGAGGAAAATAAAACAGTAGTAATTTGGAAAGGAGCGGACGTAAATGAATAAACTTTGGAGGATTACGGCCGTTTTGTGCTGCCTGATATTTACGGCTTCCCTGCTGCCGGCTGTGGCGCTGGCGGAGCCGGAGCAGAAACCGGGCGGCATTGTAGAGGGACTCGGCATCATGTCCGCTTCCGTGGACGGCGGTTATACGCAGGAGGACACCGTGTCAAGGGCGATGTTTGCGCAGATCTTGGTCCGGATGTATGGAATGGGCGATTCTTTTTATGGAGGTACTCTGCCGTACAGCGACGTCAAGCCAACGGACTGGTTTTATGACAGCGTCGGTATCGTGACCGAGCTGGGTTATATGAGAAGAACTGGCGGCCTGTTCCGCCCGGATGAGCCGGTGGACGCCACGACAGTGGTAAAGGCAATGCTTGACCTTGCAGGCTATCGGGATTATGCGGATACCATCGGCATACAAGAGCGGGATTACTTCAGCGTGGCTGCCCAGAAAGGCTTCACCGCTGGCGTTTCTCTGGAACCCGGCGGCACTGTGACGCGGGGGCAGATGGCAAAATTGGTCGAAAACACATTGTTTATAGACGTTCTGAAGCTTGTCAGCGTCGGGGAGAAAAACACGTATGAGGTCATGAAAAAACAGAACGTGCTGTATGACCGTATGAAAATCGTGGAACTCAGCGGCGTGATTACCGGATTTGGTAATATGCTTCTGGACGAAGGCGGGGGAAAACCGGGTGCAGGGCAGGTGATGATAGACGATGCGGTATATGATGACGCCTCCGGTATCAATTTCCGAGACCTATTTGGTATGAAGGGGAAATATTACCTCAAAGAGGAAGACGATACGCTGACACTGGTATATGCTGATTTCAGCCGGGGAAAAAACGAGGTGCGGACCATACGGGAGAAAGATATTGACAGTGCGGCAGGCACAAGTATCACCTATCTGGATGATGAAACCGCGAAAACCGAACGCCTTACGCTCGCAAGTGACGTCCGGGTGCTGTACAACGCGCGTCCGCTTTCCGGCTTTACAGGGGACGACCTTATCCCAGATTACGGAGAAATCCGCGCAGTGGATAACAACAACGACGGCCGGTATGAAGTAGTGATGGTTTGGGATTATCAGACCTACGTCATTGAACGGTTTGACTACATCAACGGACAGATTTGGGATAAATATGGAAACGGGGCCCTAACAATCGGCGAAAAGAAGAAGCCGGAATATGCGTTTTATGACGCAAAGGGCAACGAAGCAGGGAACCCGCTGTTCAACTGTGTTGCGGGAAATGTTTTGGAAGCTGCGGTCAGTCGGGACGGGGATTATTTGACCGTCATCGTATCAGACCAGTCGGTAAGGGGAACGGTTACGGAGTTGAGCGCGGACAAAGAGATCTCGCTGGACGGCGTTTCCTATCCGCTTTCGGAATTGTTTCTGAGCTATGGCACAGAGCTGGAGCCGGGGATGACCATAGAATGCTATTTGAACAGCTACGGCGAGGTCGCGGGCTGTGACATCGACTATTCCGGGGGCTATAGCTACGGCTATCTGATAGGTGCGGAAAAGGGCAAGGGCTTAAGCGATACCCTGAATCTGAAAATTTTTACACAGCAGGGCGCGGTTGAAATTTTGGAAACAAAAAATAAAATTCTGTTTAACAATATGGAACCGCAGCTAAACGCAGAAGCGGTGCTGCGCGCCTTAAACGGCGGAGAACCGCAGTTGATTCAGTACAAGCAGAATCAGGATGCAAAAGTGACAATGCTCAAAACCGCTCTGGATAACACCGCGGGAGAAGAGCGGTTCGACAAAGAGAACTTTTCTCTGGATTTCGTATCGCCGGACGACAAGAACAAATCGCGCATTTACAGTTACAATGTGGGTGCGAACTACCGCCTGGGCGACAAATCCATCGTATTCTTTGTGCCGGACGATGTCAGCAAGACCAATTATTTTAAAGCCGGAGATAAAACATTGCTTTCCGGAGACGTCAAGCAGGTGGCTCTGGAGCTGTACGATACGGATGAAAACGGCAATATCGGCGTTCTGGTGCGCAAGACGGGAGGCGGAGGCGGTTCACCCAGCGACGCCCTGTTCAAGGACAATGTTTTCGTAGTGGACAGCGTTTCTGAAACGGTTGATAAAAACGGTGAATTCGGTACGAAAGTAACTGGGTTCAAAGGCGGAAAACGTGCAACACTGACCTGTACGGATGACGACATGATAAATTATACGTCGAATAATTTCTGGGATATCCGGTACGGCGGCATTTATGCTGGTTTTAAATTCTCAGACCTCCGGCAGGGGGATATCATCGGGGCGGATTTGGATCTGAACGGCAACGTCGCCGGGTTCTTGCTGCTGCTTTCACCGCAGAAGCTTCCGCAGTCCTATAGCGAGGTGATGTCAGATGGCGGTACGCCGACGCCGTCCAACCATCTGGCGACAGCTTCCACGCATTACGGCGTGGTAAAGAAGCGGTATACCCAGTCGGTGCTGGTCAACGCAAACGGTGATGGGACCGATCCGACTTGGAATAAAACGTTTCTGATATCCGGCACGAACGTTTACCTGTACGACAGGGAGAAGAAACGTGTGACCATGGAAACGATGGGCGATGTGAACGAGGGAGACATTGTCTTTATTAAAACCTACTACAATGCGCCGAAGGAGGTTGTCATCATCCGATGAAACGCTATGCGGCACTGTTTATCATCCTAACGCTGTTGTGCTGCCCGTTTCCCGTTGGCGCAGAACACGCGGAGGCTTACGCGGACGGGCTGGATTACCGGATGAATGGGCATATGCTGGAGGTGGCGGGAAACATAAAGAACGCGCCGGAGACAACGGTCGTTATATCGGCGGTCTATACAGAGAAGGGCACGCTGCTGAGCGCGGTTTCCGGGGCCGATACGTTTTTACTTAGTCACAACATACAGACACTTTCGGGCTGTACAGCCAGGCTGTTCGTGCTGGACGGAGCGGATACGCTGCGTCCGCTCTGCCCGGCATATGAAACGGATGAGAAGGCGATTCGGATCTGGAACTCCATCGACGAGCGCAAGGCGTTGGCAGTGGACTATTTATACCGAAATCCCTTCCCCTCGCCCTATGAATCGTCGGACCCAAGTAAGCCGAACACTGTGGTGAATGTGGGGCGAATCGGTTATGCGATGACGATGTTTTACAAAGAGATTGCGCTTGATACTGCAAATGAGATGCTGCGGGTGGCATGTGAAAACAGCAATCCGACTGTAAATGATTTTGCAGAATCCGAAACCTATTTCCAGATGCCGATTTTACTAAGAATCTATTTTCAGTTCCAGCCGCTGCTGACAGATGACGCCAAAGAAGCGGTGGAGGATTATTTCTACCAGTATGTCAACCACAACAGTAAAATGAGCGAAGCAGCGGATGAATTTGTATATAAAGACGGTAAATATTACATAGAGGCTTCTGGAAACCATCATGTCATCCGCCGTA
Organism: uncultured Eubacteriales bacterium; assembly: GCA_902478395.1. GTDB lineage: Bacteria > Bacillota > Clostridia > UBA1381 > UBA9506 > CABSKZ01. The sequence goes on from CABSKZ010000006.1 coordinate 11,810, forward strand.
CGGCATATTACCTCGGAAGCCGGATTCTGAAAGATTCCCTGCGGTATCAAAACGCGGTTTTGGCAGACGGAAACAGTGTGCAGGCACATTTTGCGGCATGGGAGCACTACTGGGAACAGGATTTGAAAACGCGCGGAACCCGGGCGTATGAAGTGGAGTATTTTTCCAATGGATATGACAAATATACTCTCGGGTGTATGCTGGTGCTCCGCGACTGCTCGGAATCGCGGACTGTTTCCAGACTGGCGGAAAAGTACATGGATTTGGTGATGGCTGACCTTGTGGTGCAGTCACTTGACGGTATGTACGGCGGCGCGCGTTCCCGGAGCGTCCGCACAAACGAGCTCGATAAATCGGCAGATACCTATTTAAACGCTGTTTTTTTTAACTGCCAGAGCAGCTGGCGGGTGCCGGGCGCAACAGACTCGGTAAGCGGGAACCCGCTGGAGCAGAACCGCCGTACGAATGCGTCGATATTGTGCCATCCAAACCAGGTTATGCTCTTTTTAAGCGATTACAGGCCGCCGTATGTGCTGATGGATTTGGCGCTTTCAGAAAAAGGCAGCTATGAATATGAATCCTTCCCGGTTGGGCGGGGTACACGCATCGGCAAAGATATACTCAGCTTCTATATGGATTTTCCCAGCTATATCCGCCGCTACTCCTACATTACACCGGACTATGTGGTTGGCTCCATGAGTTACAGCCGGGATTATGCTTATTCCGATATCCAGCAGCAGAACCGGTATGTTGGAATCCACTACCGGAACCAGAAAGAGGACCCGGTCTACACCCGTGCCTTTGTTGAAACAGAACGAAGCTATGCGCGCGGGTATAACGACATCAATTCCGTAGCGAGCGGTTCCGCCCTGCTGGCGTATTCTCTGCTGGAGGCGAAATACCACGACGCGAGTATCCACAGGGATATTAAAATCGGAATCTCCGATACCTTTTATGAAAACGCCGTCATGCGGGACGGCTGGATGATGGCATACGACCCCGATGGCGAAGGGTATCTTGCGGTTAAGCCGTCAAGAGGGCAGATTGAGGGATGGGATGCCGAATCTGAGAAATATATTAAATATCTGCTGTTTGACACAAGGCGCATCCCGATTGTCATGCAGGCGGGTTCGAAAACGGAATACGGAAGCTTTGAGGCGTTTTGCGATGCAGTGGCGGGAACGGAATTCCGCTGGGAGGACGGCGAGTTCATTTACACCAGCCCGGGAAACGGCGGCACCATCACCTGGCGTCCGGATATGCAGCTGCCGTTAGTAAACGGCAGCCCAGTAACGCTCGACAGCCCATATTTCTTCCGCTCCCCTTATTTAAACAGTGAAATGGGCAGCGGAATCGTGACCATGCAGAGCACAACCGGCGGAAAGTATAAGATAGATTTCAATACGGCAGACTGACAGGCGGAGGACGATATGGACACATATATACAGGATTTGGTAAAAAACGCACAAAACACTCCGGTTGAGGAGCTTATGCGGCAGGAATGCGAATCGCGCGGAGAACGTGTACGGAAGGCCTTTGCCGCGGCAAAACAGAACGCAGAATTTGAACTGCTGCGATACTATGCGGCATTCTATTTGGAAGAGGATTTGGAAGAAACAAACCAGGCCCTGCTCGAAATCCTTACGACGGAGGAGGAAGCAGTCCGGCGGCGGTATTGCCTGCACGACAAATGGTCACTGTGGGTAAACCCGCTGTTGATACGGCTTTATTATAACTTTGGTTCTCCGGGGCGCGGCTTGCTGTCGCCGGAACTGGAACAGGCCGTTTGTGAAACGTTGTGGGAACGGATGCTTTACAAGAATGACATTGCACTGGCAAAGCGCAGTGTTTGGCACATGACGGGCAGCGAAAACCACGATTTGAATTTTAAAATCTGTGCGCTCCTCACGTCGCAAATGTTTATGGAGCTTCCGGATTATCGGGAAAGAACCTATCCAGATCGGGGCACAGGCGGCGGAGACGGATACTGGTTCCACTACATGTACGATTTCATGGGCGGCGAGGTGGCAGACAGGGGGCCGGAAGGCAGGGCGGACTGGAAGGAGCCCGGCAGAGAATATAACGCAAAGGCCCACTATGAGGCTTGGGTAGAATTTTTTAAAACCTATTTCCGCGAGCGTGCCAAAAAGGGCTTTTTTCTGGAGGCATCCGCTTCCGGTTATATGAAGTGGACGCTTTCATTCATCAGCCTGCTTCTGGAATTTTGCCGGGATGGAGAACTGAAAAAGCTCTGTAAGGATTTTTATGACCTAATTTGGTGCGAATGGGCGCAGGACCAGATTGACGGCCGCCGCGGCGGGGCAAAAACGCGGTGTGTTTTCGAGCAGCAACAGCTGGAAAACGACTCGATGTACTACATGGCGAAATTCCTGCTTGGCGGGGACGGAATCGCCGGACACGCGTACTATTTCCAGATGACAAACGGGTACGAGCTGCCGCCTGTCGTCTGGGACATGGTAATCCACAAACGGGAGCTGGGCTCCTATGAATATTTCAGCAGAAGGCCGGGAGAAGAAGAGAGTGTTTACCCGCGGCCTTTGGGCGAGGAACGGACGCTTTGCTGCGATACGCAGTCCCGCATGCTGCATTACAGCTATGTCACGCCGGACTACATTCTCGGGACGCAGATGGACCACCCTTACATGCCGCATTCCCATTTGAGCTGTGCAGCGCGGTGGAACGGGCTGACGGGCGGCGAGTCGCCAGATTCCTTCCTATTCCCTGCCGCATTCCGGCAAAACGAGGACGGAACATATGCACCGATAGGAAGCATGTACCGCAGCGTGCAGGATAAAAACGTCCTGATATGCGCTCAGCACCGGGGGTATTTCCGTATCGACCCGGAGTGGTATCCGCAGATGGAGCAGACGGCGTCCGCGTATGGGTTTTATTTCGGAAAGAAGTTTCCCGAAATGCTTGAGAAGGAGGACTGGATATTTGTCCGGGACGGTGGGATGTATGCCGTGCTTCGGCCCGCGTACGGCGGTTACCGGAAGGCGGGGGATACCATCATATTGTTTGAGGAACCGTTTGCCCCGGCAATCGTCCACGCGGCTTCGGCCGCAGATTTTCCAGATTTCGGCGCATTTGTAGAATTTATTCTAAAAGATATCCGGCTGGAACTAAACAACATTGTTGTCCCCGGCTATTTTACCATACGGTATCAAACGCCAAAGACTGAATTGTATTTCAATGCGGCCAACAATGAACCGCCGCGCATCAACGGAAAATTGGTTGATTATTCCTATCCATACGCCTTCCGCAGCCCTTACATGGAGGGAAAATATGGGGAAGGAGTTATTACGGTAAGGCACGGGAAGTATTCCCTGGTTCTGGACTTTCAGTAAATTAAGAAAGGAATGGTGGTTATCTTGAAAAAAATGGCATCGGTATTCCTTGCGGTTTGTATGTTGTTATCATTAGGCGTGGTTTATGCAGAGGAGGGGAATGCATACTTTTGCGGCTTTTCGGGTTCGGCACCCGGTACGGAATGGACGCTGAATGTCGGCGCGCTGAAGGACGGCACGTACAGACTTCCGGCTGGCGCGAGCACACAGGATGTGCTGAAGCTGCCAAAACCATATCCGGCCGGCGAGGTGATCGTCGAGTACGATTTTAAATCAACCGGAACGAAAATGACGGTTTACTTACAGAACCCGAAGGGGGGCAGCGTATGCCGGATGCAGCAGGCCAGCACATCGATGCTGCAGCTGCAGCACGGCAAGGATGATAAAAGTGGAAATCAGAACACTGTGATTACCGACGAGAACTTTTTGTTGAACAACTGGTATCATTTTAAACACGTCATATCCTATCAGGCGGAAGGGGCCACCTCCAGCGTTTACATGTATAAAGATGGAGTATTGATTGGCAGCGTGAAGGACAAGGTATATATGGATCCAAACAAGTATGACAACCCGCCGGAATTACAAGCTCTGTGTTTTAACAACGCCGGTGAGGAGGGCAGCATGTTTCTGGACAACCTCGCAGTTTACCAGAATGATGACGCATCCAGTGTGAAGGTGACGCTTGCGTCCCTGGATATCAACGGCGGGGAGCCGGTTTCTTCGAATATCGTCCTGCCGTCGGCGGGCTACAACGGTGCAACAGTTTCCTGGGAGTCGTCAAATCCTGGTGTTATTTCGGACGACGGCAGAGTGAACGTACCAGACGTGCAGACCACGGTCAATCTGACCGCAACTGTTCAAAAGGGAACGGTGACAGAAACAAAAATTATTCCGGTAACGGTTCTTCCAGCCGGAGAAAGCCCGGTTGCGGCCGATGTGTATTATTTCGATTTTGCTGACGACACGGTTCCCGCGGGTTTTACCATGAAAAACGCGGCGGCGGTTTCCGGAGGCCGTGTTGTGATGGAAAAGGCGGCGGGGGCCAGTACAAATCCGGAAATCAACCTGAACTTAAATGCAATGGCGTTCGGTACTTTTTCCGGGCGGGTCATTACCGAGTTCGACTTTTTGTCCGATGCGGATAAATGTATCGCAGGCTATATACAGGCCACGCCAAATGCGGGGAGCCTGCTCCGTCTGGAACAGGTTTCCGCCACGAGAATCAAAGCGGTGACGGGCGGAACCGGCGCCGCAGCCGTAAAGACGGAGGCGTTTAAAGACGATTTTGAGAAAAACAGGCGCTACCATGTGAAGCTGATAGCGGACTATGATACCACCAAATGCTCGGTGTATATCGACGGAGCGCCGCTGGCGGAGGACCACTGGTTTATGCCGGATGCGGTGAGCCCCGGGTACTTGAGAATGCTGCTGATGCAGATGAACGCACCATCCGGCAGTATGTATGTGGACAACCTTGTGATTTACCATGACGACGCGGATTCCTCTGTTGTGGCGACGCAGAAAGCGTTGGCGCTGGAGAATGCGGATCAGGTTTCTAAACAGGTGGTGCTGCCGGAGACCGGGTACAATGGCACACAGATTTCCTGGACCTCCACAAATCCGGATATCATAGGTGATGACGGGGTTGTTAAAACACGGCCGGAGACGGATACAGAAGTAACGATGGAAGCCACACTCAATAAGGCGGGAAGAATTCTCAAAAAGAGCTTAACAGTCCGTGTACTGCGTGCGCTGAACGATGCGGAAAGCATAGCCGCAGACAAAGAATTGCTGGAAATTCCAGCCGAAATTACAAGTGATATTGAACTGCCGTTGGTTGGGGAGAATGGGAGTACAATCTCTTGGGCGTCGGACAACCAGCTGTATCTGGGAATGGACGGCAAGGTCGTACGGCCCGCCGCGACCTCTGCGGACAAGGCGGTTACCCTGACGGCATATCTTTCCAAAAACGGGGCGGAAGACAGCAGGGAGTTCTCAGTAACCGTCAAAAAGGCAGATTTCTACCGGAGGTATTCGTTTGACGATGGTTCGTCGGGCTGGAGTTTTAAAAATAGGACCGATGCGTCCACTATCAGCAACCCGGTTCAAACAGTGGAGGGAAATTCCTGTATCGTGCTTGAAAATCCGGCAGGGAAAAACGATATTCTGGAAGCTTCACTCAATACTGGAGTGATAACGGGAGCAGTAGTAATCGACATGGATTTCCGCGCCGCGGCGGACTACGCAAATGTCCTGTACGTCCAGAATCCGGCTGGAGGAAGCGCGGCGAGAATTGAACTGCTGGGCGGGGCGCTGTACGCGAAAACCGCGTCAGGCACTTCGATGCTGGCAGAGGTACTGGATCAGTCCCAATGGCATTCGCTTCGACTGGTTTTGGATTACAAAGCCAAGCAATACAGCGTGTTTCTGGACAAACGGCTGGCGTTGGCCAACGCGGGCTTTATGACGGAAGCGGAACGGCTGGAAAATATCCTTTCCCAGCTTATTACTTATCCGCAGGAAGTATCCGGGCCAACGGAAGCAACCTCGCTTCTGATTGACAATGTGGCGCTTTACGCCATGAACGATGAACTAGCTGCGCAGTATGATATTGACGCCCTGGCATTGGACGGCGATTACCGCACACAGGTGCCGATGCCCTTGATGGGAAAGTTCGGCAGTATTCTTACCTGGTTCACAAGCGATGAAGCCGTCGTTGACGAAACCGGAAAGGTGACACAGCCGAATTATGTGGAGGGAAACCAGCGCGTGACACTTACTGCGGTTACAGATAAAAACGGCTTCAGCGGACAGAAGGATTTTGAACTTCTCATCGCGGCAAAAAACAATTATGTAGCGCTAGCGAAAAAGAGTTTTGAACAAGAGAGTGGAAGTATTTCCGCAACTCTCGATTTACAGAATCACACACAGGAAGAACAGCAGATGATGCTGGTGCTGGCTGGATATGACGGGGGTGAGATGAGCGGTGTCGACTGCAAGGTGGTAACGCTTTCGGCAGGCCAAACACTTGCCGGGGTATCCCTCTCATCGGCCTGCACGGCCGACCGGGTCGAGGTTTATCTGTGGAGCATGGAGCAGCAACCGGTAGATAGAATGACTCTTTTAAATGCCGGATAAAACTACATTTAGAATTATACGGAAATCTGTTTTGTGATACGCTTATAGTTTACATGACGTTGTGCGAAGCATAAGACATTAACAATAAAAAATTCCGAAAATGTTTGCATTTTCGGAATTTTTTATTGTATGAATGAAATCTGCGGTCAATTTTGATTCTAAAAACCGCATAGGACAGAAACTTCTTTTTGAAAAATATAGGTAGACGAATCCGGTATAAAAATTAGCCGTCTGGAAAACAGAGGCATTAAAGAATATTTTGATGTGGTGGCATTGTATAATAGAAAAATAAAAGGTTTTCTTAATGAATTTCCCTTTTGTTTTTAAAAATTTTCATGTATAATAAAAGGCGAAAAGCATATGCACGAATGGATAGAAATACTCTATGAAAGTATTTAATTCATATTATAAACAAAAGAAGTATGTATATTTGCAGTATTTTTGAACTACTCCGGCGGGAAAATAAGGGAATAAAAATCATTTTTATTTCAGCGGGATAGTGGAACAGAGAAAGGAGTAATGCGGTATGGTGCAGGCAGTTATGACCAGCCCGGGCAAAATCGAATATCGGGAAGTACCGGAACCAGAGGCGGGAAAAGGCCAAATTAAAGTAAAGATGAAGAAAATCGGCGTCTGTGGGTCGGACCTCCATGTCTACCACGGCAAACATCCCTATACGAGCTATCCGGTGGTACAGGGGCATGAGGTATCGGCAGAGGTCGTTTCTGTTGGGGAGGGCGTGACGGCCTTCCGGCCCGGTGACCGGGTAACCATTCAGCCGCAGGTGGTTTGTGGAAAATGCTATCCATGCACGCATGGGATGTATAACGACTGTGAAGAACTCAAGGTCATGGGTTTCCAGACGACGGGCATGGCGAGCGAATATTTCGTGACAGAAGCGGAAAAGGCGCTGCATCTGCCGAAGGGAATGAGCTATGACCATGGCGCGATGATAGAACCGCTTGCTGTCGCGGTGCATGCGGTTCGCCGGTTTGGTAACATAGAAGGGAAAAAGGCACTTGTTCTGGGCGGCGGACCAATTGGAAACCTTGTTGCACAGGCGGCGCAGGCTATGGGCGCGCAGGATGTTTTGCTTTCTGAAATGAGTGCATACCGTTTAGAGACCGCGAAACGGTGCGGCCTCCAAACCGTGAACGTGAAGGAAGAAATACTGCTGGATCGGATAGAAGAGGTTTTTGGCAGGGAACGTGCGGACGTAACGTTTGAGTGTGTTGGCATAAACCAAACGATTGGGCAGGCGATTGAATACGCGCGCAAGGGAAGCGACATTATTGTCGTAGGTGTGTTTGCGGATTTGGGAACCATCAATATGGGGTTTGTGCAGGACCATGAGCTGCGGCTGTGCGGAACCGCGATGTACCGTGTGGAGGACTACCGGACAGCGATTGAGCTGGTACAGGCAGGGAAAATTGAGTTTGATGCGCTAATTACGGATCATATTCCTTTTAGAGAATACGACCGAGCCTATCGCCTGATTGACGAACAGAAGGATCGGGCGATGAAGGTAATTATCGATATGGAACAGGGGGTGTAGCATGGCAGGGATTGTGAGTATAGGCGATTTGCTGATCGATTTTTCTCCCGCAGGAGAAGGCCCGGGAGAAAATCCGCTGTATGAGATGAATGAGGGAGGCGCATGCGCAAACGTTGCGGCAGCGGCGGCTCGCCTTGGCTGTCCGGCATTGTTTATTGGCAATGTTGGAGATGACGCGTTTGGGCGGTTTGCCGGGCAAAAGCTGGAGGCCTGCGGCGTCGGGACGCAGGGGGTGTTCTTCGACGGGACGCACAGTACGACGCTCGCATTCGTCCACCTCGCCGCGGACGGTGACAGGAGCTTCAGTTTTGTCCGCAATCCGGGAGCAGAGACATGCCTTACGCCCGAAAAGGTTTGCGAATCGCTGCTGGACGGAGCCGATATTTTGCACTTCGGTTCAATTCCGCTCTCACATAATCCTTCACGCGACACGATTATGGGTATTGCAAAAAAAGCGTTTGCATCAGGAAAAACCGTCAGCTATGACCCGAACCTGCGCCGCCCGCTATGGGATAGCCTGGATGAGGCGCGGGAAGTCATGCGCAAATGTCTTTCGTTTTGCCATATCTTAAAAGTGTCCGAAGAGGAACTGGAATTTTTGACGGGAAACGCCGATGTGGAGGAAGCTGCCGCCGTTTTGGCAGAGCAGTACCATGTGCCGCTGGTTCTGGCCACGCTTGGAAAAGACGGCGTGTATTGCAAGCGTGGGGACGATGCCTTCCATTCTCCTGCCTTTACCGGAATGGATACGGTGGATACTACCGGAGCGGGAGACTGTTATATCGGCTCGTTCATAGCACAGGCCGCCAGGGTTGGATTTGACGCATTAATTGGTGACACACTGCGGGAGGCTGTGCGTTTTTCGAATGCCGCCGCAGGCCTTGCGACGACAAAAAAAGGCGCGATTCCGGCCATGCCGTCCCGCGCTGAGGTCGAGGTTCTGCTTGGAAAGTGGAGCTGTTAATAAAGACATGGGGATGCCGGCTAGAATTGACTGCAGCTGTTTTTATGAGTATATGGCGGGGATGTCCGCCCTATGACAGATAGCCAGAGCCGGTTGTGAATTGTTTGAGTATGATATATCAGATTCAAATTAGAAAGGGTTGCGGCATAGAATAGATGTGCCGCAATCCTTTTCTATTTGGAGATTTAGTGCATACCATATTTTTTTCGGAAACTGCTTGGGCTGCACCCGTATTTTTCTTTAAACAGACGGGAAAAATAATAAATCGAGTGAAAACCGCAGGCTTCTGCGATTTCCCCGATGCTTCTTCCGGAATAAAGAAGGAGATTATAAGCGTCTGAAAGCCGCAAAGCAAGGACATATTGCTTTGCACTAGTCCCGACCAGCCGATGTAAGATCCGGTTAATATGGTTGGGGTGGTATCCGAATACCCGGGCGAGTTCTGTGTTGGTGATATCCTCATTTTTGTGCCGGATAAGATATCCGGGAATGGTATCGGCTTCCGGAATGGATTCGCCTTTCTGCTCTGATTCCTGCAGGCAGGTGCAAATCAGAGCTTTCAACAGCCCGCTGGAATATCCGTCCTGATACAGGAACCTTGTCTTATAGCTTGTTATCAATTCAGATAAAAGCCAGCGGAACCGGGCGTTTGCAATATTTATTTTTTCTGGCAGGGGAAGGCTGATGCCGGCGGACTCCTGGGAAAAATAGAAGTCGATTCCGGTCAGGAGAAATGGCTCCTCTTTGTCGGCGGATATGGTGTTTGGAATGCCGCGGGGGCAAAAATATAAATCCCCCGGTGCCGATACGTAAGTGTTATTGCCAATTTGAAATTTTCCTTTCCCGCCATATACATACAAAAGATAGGGGTTGGCGAGATACCGCGGATTTGTCTGAAATCCCGCCTCACACTGGTAATAATTAATATAAATCAATTTCGGGTTGAGCGCCCGGCAGGCATCTGTTTGCATCGTTCATTCCTCCCGAACTGTCTCTTATACACATCGTAACACAGAACAGACTTTAACACAAGAAAAATGTTTGTTTTGTTTAAAATACGGTTGATTTTCTGCATTTACCCGCTAAATTAAATTTAATATAATAGCAGTATCGACATGTTAAAATGAATAGGAGGATTACCATGACAAGCAGGGAGCGGGTCAGGAACGCAATGCTTCGGGAACCGGTAGACCGTGTCCCGATGGACTACTGCGGAAATATTGCTATTAATCAAAAGCTAATGGGCCATTTTAAGGCCAATACCTACATTGAGTTGTTGGAGGCCCTTCACACAGATTTCCTCGGCGCGGAACCAGCATACACCGGTCCCCGGCTGCATGCGGAGATTGAGGGCCGGAATGTTGACCCGGTGTGGGGAATCCACACGAGGTGGATTGAACATTCCACCGGAGGATATTGGGACTACTGCGACTTTCCGCTTCAGGAGGCGGATGCGGAAAAAATTCTTTCTTACCCTATGCCGAACCCCGATGATTTTGACTATGACGGAACGCTGGATTTTTGCAAGGAACACAGCCACTTTGCGATTTATGCCGGAAATGCGGGATATGGGGACATTATCAATACGAATGGAATGCTCCGTGGCATGGAGCAGGTTCTGGTAGATTTGGCGCTTGATGAGGAAGCGGGGCTTTTGCTGACCAAACGGCGTCTTGAAATTCAGCTTGCAAAGCTGGAACGTCTGATTGATAAATGCAGGGAGCATCTGACATTTTTATGGCTGGGAGAGGACCTGGGGACACAACATACACCGATAATCAGCCGGGAACTGTTTCTGAAACATATCAGGCCATGGCATAAAAAATTTATTGATTTGGCGAAAAGCTATGGACTTCCGGTTATGC
>CABSKZ010000007.1 GCA_902478395.1 uncultured Eubacteriales bacterium
GATGGGTGTCGATGTCCATCGTGACATTGAATTTTTCCTCGATTTTCTTCATAACCGGGTCTGTCTGCTGCCCGGAAGGGAAATTCTGCGCCATCTCCGGCGGCCAGACGGAGAGTTTCACGTTTACGTCCGCATCGTTGCCCTTCGACTTGTCCCCGCAGCCCGCAAGGCATCCGGTCAAAAGCGCTGCACTCAGCACTGCTGCCACTACTCGTTTCATAAATAAATCCTCCTTATGATTTTGATGTATATTTATATTTTCTTATCCCTTTACCGCTCCTATCATAATGCCGCTGACAAAATATTTTTGCAGGAACGGGTATACACAAATAATCGGAATGGTCGCCACCATGGTGATGGTGGTCTTCACGGCAAACGGCGTCATTTTATTGCTTTGCGCGGCGATGTCCTTAATCGCATCGGCATTGTTCTGCACTGCGGTCGTCAATGATTCCGACTCCTTCAAAACATTCATCAGCATCATTTGCAGCGTTTGCAGATGCGGGCTTTTCACGAGGAAAAAGTTGTCCTGCCACGAATTCCACTGCCCAACCGCTCCAAATACCGCAACCGCCATTAAAACTGGCTGGCACACGGGAAGAATGATTTTCAAAAATATCGTCATAACGCCAGCGCCGTCAATTGAAGCCGATTCTTCCAGAAACGGCGAAATGTTCTCCATGTAGGTTTTTATCAGGATAACGGAGAACGGCGCCACCGCCCCCGGCAGAATATACAGCAGGTAGTTGTTCGCCAGCCCCAACGATTTCATTACAACAAACCATGGGATGATGCCTGCGCTCATGTACATGGTGATGACCATGGCCCTGTACAGAAATTTATTGATTCGATACTGGTTTTTCGTCAGCACAAATGCAAACATAGAGGAGAAAAACAACTGAATGATTGTGCCGATAACCGCCCTGGAAGCTGAAATGAAAAATGCCGAGGCAATTCCGTCCAGCTTTAGAATCTGCGTGTAGTTTTCGAGCGTAAATCCTTTCGGATAGAGGATGACCAGCCCCTTTGCGGACTGCACTGGGTCGCTCAGCGAGTTGATGAACAGGTAATAGAACGGATAAATGCACACAAACGCGAACAAGGTAAAAATGAGTCCGTTGACCAGCTGAAATATCCGTTCCTTCATACTGATTTTCATAAAGTATCCGCCTCCTTCTTATATGACCGAACGGCCCTGGATTTTCTTTGCGAGCATATTGACAATAAACAGCAGCGTCACGCTTACGACTGTTTTGAACATACCAATAGCCGTCGCAAAGGAATAATCTCCCAGGTTGATACCGAGGCGGTAGGTGTAGAGGTCCAAAACCTGTATCGTGTCGTGGACCAGCGGGTTATAGAACAGGTAGAACTGCTCGAACCCGTTATTTAAAATATTTCCGATATTAATGACAAAGAGCGTCAGAAACGTGGGCATGATGCTCGGAACCGTTATGTACCAGATACGTTTCAGCCTTCCGCAGCCATCGATGCTGGCCGCGTCATAAAGCTCATGATCAACGCCCGTGATTGCCGCGAAGTAAACAATCGCACTGAAGCCAAGCCCTTTCCACTGCCCGATTGCGGTTTGGAAAAACCATACCACTTTCGAATTTGCCAGAGGGTTCAGCGGCTCCTGAATCCAGCCAAGCTGCAGGAGGATTTTGTTTACCACGCCGTCCCCAACGGAAAACATCGCAAAACAAATGGAATATACTAATACCCAGCCGATAAAATTCGGCAGCGTCGTCGTTGTCTGGATAAATTTTTTGAATTTGCTGCTCCGCGCCTCTGACAGGAAAATTGCGAAAATTACTGGGAGCGGCGACAACAGCAACCCCAAAAGACTCATGACCAGTGTGTTGCGCAGTACGTTTAACAGCTCTGGTTCCATCAGGGCCATTTTGAAATATTTCAGTCCTACAAAATCACACTCAAAAAAACTGAGTCCCGGCTTGTATTCAATAAATGCCATAATCCAGCCAAACAGCGGCAGATAAGCAAACACCGCGACAAACGCAAAACACAGCAGCCCCATAATGGTGAGAGTCCGGCGGTCGGAGGACCACTTTTTCCTTCCGTTTCCCGCAAGGGCCGGCAGCTGCTTTGTTGCATGACCCGCTTTCATTTTACCACCTCTTCATTTATTATCTAATATCTATTATAAATGGAAAGAATCCGCACGTAAAGTTTAAAAATTTTACAATACCACTAAAAAATATATTTTTCGCTAGTTATACCCTCTTTCTGTTCTGCTCCCCGGATAAGGCTGCACTCCCGAGCCGGTTCCGCAAAGACGCCAGTCAAGCTGTTCGTTAACATTTTTCATGAAAATTTTGCTCCGGAGGACAGCTTCGTGATAAACCGCCTCTTCGCGCTTTTACAACCAATTGCGACAAAAAATTGAATCATAACCGAAGTGCTGTAAACGAAAGAACGTTGTTTGGAATAAACCAGCGGCGGTGGGAAAGTATCCTGCCTGCCGCGCAATAAAAAAGGGAAAGAACCTTCTTAGAAGAAAAAAATCGTATAAAAAAACAGCCAGAGCGTTTGAGGTTCTACAGGAAAACAGTAAATTCTGAAATTTAATGTGCGTCTCTACCGTTCACGCACCCTGCTGAAATAAGTATTTTTATTCATATAAAAGAAACAACACCCCTTCAGGCCATATCCGTTTTGCCTGAAAGGATGTTGTTTCTCTTCATACAAGCTTCCGTAATTACAAATAAATTGCTTATTTTATCCGGCAAATAAGCTGTCTACAGATAAGACCGAAGCAGCCCGCTCTCCAATTCACACACTGCCAGATTTTTCTGTGCGCAAAGCGCCGCTGCAGCACCGGCGGCTTCACCGGTCATTGCACAGACCGGAATGACTCTGGCAACCTCCCAGCCATCCCCCGCGGGCGCGGAAATAATTCTTCCCGCAGCAAGTAAATTTTCGAATTGCCTGTTATACAAAGAAGAATATGGAATTTGGTAATGCTTTCCTTCTTTCTGTGCCCGGAAATCCCCGCAGGTTCCGATAGAATCCGCAAAGGTATGCCGATCTACCGCATTGAAATCTGTTTCCCCGGCAATTCTCCGGATCGTTCGCAGCTGCGGCATGGTTGGAAGAGCCCAAATATCAAATTCGTCTTTATTTTTCTGACGCACCTTTTCCAGCATGAATTGTTGCCCAAGCTGCACATACCGCGTCAACGCCTCTGCGTCGGAAACAGTGAACGTTCCCATTCCTTCCGGATGGCCGTTTCCGAGCAAATCGCTTCCCACGCCAATCCATCCACGAAATTTGCAAAGGTTTTTATCTGCTATATATTTTTCTGCCGATTGATAGCTGCTGCCCTGTGCCAGATAGGTCAAGTAATTTTCTCCCTGTACCGTCGGGAGGCCGGCGCTTGCAGCCAACGAGGCATTCCCCGTCGCGTCGATAAAAACTTTTCCTTCAAAAAACCTTCGTCCGCCCATTTCCTCTGCGACAATGCCCCTTAACCGTTTTTTCTCCATCACAGGATATACTGCCTGCGTGTCATAGCGGACGCAAACGCCGTTTTGCATAACAAAATCGTTGAGCGCCAGGGCAAACGCTGTCGGAGAGAAATATGTTGCATAACGGGATGCGTAACGTTTCTTGTGCGACGTATTTTTCCCGCTCCCGCCCCATTGGGCCGGAAGGCAATCAAATCCATATTGTATCGACAACAGGAGTAATTCTTCCGCCATTCCAGAAATCATCTGCCGTCCTGCCCCGTCGCACAGCGGTTCATACCAGGAGATTAACCCACCGGTGGCCAGTCCGCCCAACTGAATTTGCTTTTCAATCAATAGACACTTCGCGCCCAGCCGCGCCACCTTTACTGCTGCCGCAACGCCGGCAATTCCGCCGCCGACAACAACGACATCAAACTTCCCGGCGTTTTTTATTTCTCTGGTATCTTCTATCATCATTTCCGCTTTCAACCTTCCCATCATTATTTAAAATGCCCGCCGCTCGAGGCCCCGGCTTGTGCGGAGTCTCTTTTTAAAGCAGAAACCGACCTGGAATCGCCCTGCTGCATTCCGATATTACCAAAACAACATCGTATTTCCCTTGAGCTTATACAGCGCCTCTACAAAGTAATAATCGCCATAGATAATCGGCATATGATGGCCCGCGTTGTGGTAAGCCTCTGTTCCGTACATAAGAATTGCCTGCTCGGTCTCGGTCCAGTCACAGCATTTTTCCTCTAATGCTCGCAGGATATTGACCGCTGGCTGGAAATATAGCTCTTTTTCAAACTCAGGCACGCAGTTTGCAATCTCCAAAAGTCCGCAAGCGGCGATGGCTCCGGCGGTCGAGTCCCAAACAACCGGCTCAGCCGGCGCCCGAAAATCGCATTTGGAAACCCAGCCGGTCAGCGCCACATTCGCGATGAAATAATGCGCAACGCGCTTCGCTGTATCGAGGTATTCCTGCCTGCCTGTATGAATATAGCTGAGTACAAAGCCGTAAACCGCCCAGGCCTGCCCTCTGGACCAAGAAGACGTCTCCGCCTCATACCCCTGCGTGGACGGATATCCAACCACTTCCCCGCTTGCGGGGTCGTATTCCACTACGTGATATACCGAGCCGTCCGGCCTGATATGGTTTTGCATCGTTTTATCCGCGTGGCACATTGCGATGTAGGAAAACCGCTGGTCCCCCGTGATTTCAGAAGCCAGATACAGCAGGGGCAGATTCATCATGCAATCGATGATGGCATACCCTTCAGAGCCTGGCTTATTCCATGCCCGGATGTAGTTTCCCCTGAGGTTAAAGCGGGCCATCAGCGCCGCGGCGGCGCTCAGCGTGCGGTTCTTCGATTGCGTTCCATGGAACAGGCGGTAATTCACCCCGCTGGAAATCTCCCACATGAAACCGACGTCATGAATCAGGTTCTCAAAGTCGTGCAGAGCCTGGTCAAGACGCTTTTCAGCAGATTCCGCCGCCGCTTTATATTGTTCTTGCTTGGTTGCCGCATACATAAGCCACATCAGGCCGGGCCAGAAACCGTTTGTCCACCTTCCGATGCGGATTTCTCCCCAGTCGTCATGAATGCCGTTAACTGTAGTATACGGAATTTTATCCTTTGATGCTATGCTAGTAACGCGGAGCTTCCGCTCAATTTTTTCCCACGTTTCCTGTATCCATGTTTCGTTATTATCCACCATGTCCTCCTTATGCCAACAGGTTCAATTTTTGCAGTACAATACAGACGAGCTTTGCAGTTTCCGCCCGGCTTGCGTGCCTTTTCGGCAGGAACTGGTTCTGTTCATCTCCGTTTGCCGCTTCCAATGCCTTTAGCTTTCTGACGGAATCGGCTGCATAGAGCGCAATATCTTGACTATCGGAAAAAACGGATGTCTCTTCCGAATCCGGCAGTGCATATCCCAGCGTCTCCGCCGCTCTCACCAGCATCACCGCGATATCCTGCCGCGCAACCGGCATTCCTGCGCCGAAGCGGCCGTCTCCCATCCCGTTTATGATGCCAGCCTCCGCAGCAGAGGCAATATAAGGCGCATACCACGCCTCCGCATCCACATCCGAAAACGCCGCTTTCTGTTTGCTTTCCGGCAAGCGGAACGCAGCGCACAGAATTTTCACAAACTCTTCGCGCATTACCGGTGCGCCCGGGTCAAAAGTACCGTCCGGCCTCCCCTGAAAAATGCCGTTCGCCGCTAACAATTCTATGAATTCCCGCGCCCAGCCGACAGAGGAGAGGTCCGGAAAAGCAGCTGCTGATTCCGGTTCTTCCTCCGAAACCGTGTATTCGAAATTCTGAATCGCAGGCGGTTTTCCTGTGCCGCCTCCTCCACCGGAGTTTCCGCCGCCGCTGAAATCCTGCCGGGGAACCTTCAGGATGAAATGCCGTTGTACCGTACTGCCCGAGAATTCGACTTGCGCTACCAGCGTTACGGCAGCCGCAGCCGATTGCCTGGTAACCGCCGCCTGGCTGCCCGAAATATGGATTACCTCCGGAGACAGCGAGTTCCACGACAGCGCCGCGCCTTCGGCTGTGGCTGACGGAAGCTGGAAATCCTTTGTAACACTGTCCGGCTTCACGCCCGTTAACGCCTCAAAGTCAAGCCCGGCCGCAATCGTTTCCGCGGTAATTGGCGTTCCTTCCGTCCCCGCATAGGCACAAATGGTACGGATACCTCCCTGCCCGGCATTTACAAAGGAAAGCCGCAGATATTTTCCACGGTATTCACGGTCAAAGGCGAGGGTATTGATTTGACCGTCCTTTAAAGCGGAGCTGCTTTGATAAGCCGTTTCCCACGTATACCTATCGCGTGACAGTTCAATTCTGTAATTCGAAAGACTGCCGGCGTTTTGCGGAACTACCAGCACAGAGCCAATTTTCCGCTCCACACCTAACACATAGGTCGCGCTGACTTCTCCCTTTGCTGGGGTCCAGCAGGTCGTGTCATCATCATCGTTAGAGGATTGTACGCCCTGCAGCGTTTCTGTAGTTTTTCTCCCGTAGAGGAAGTCCTGCTTCCGGGAACGCAAAACCGTAACCGCAAACGTTTTTTCCGCATGGTAGTCTCCGCATGATATGGCAGCAGTCAGCTCCGCCGCAGCTTCACAGCCGTCCGGCCTTGTGAGCTGATAGCCGGTATCGGTCAAAGCAATGCTTCCTGTTGTATCTGTGCAGGTCCATGCAATATCCACATCGTAAAGCCCTTTTTGAGGGAGAACCCCATCTTTTGTCAGAACCTGCGTTTGAAGGGTGAGCCACTCCTTTGTCAGCCGTACTGCTGTTTCCTCGTCCGCCCGCTGCAGAACAGTGGCATAAAATATTTTTTGTGCGGAATATCCGCCCCGCGAAATGGTCGCGGTCAGCACCACCTCTGCATTTCTGTCAGCCGGACAGGTTACCCTTCCCTGCGCGTCAATGATATCCGGCGCGGAGGACGACCATTCGATTTTTGTCCCGCCGCTGCCCGTCTTTGGCAGAACAATATCTCCGCTTACTGCCTCAAGCCCCGGGATATCCAATTCCCGCTCCGCTTCCGCAACCGCTGCTTCCGCGTCGTTTTCCTTTTCGTAGTTATAAATCATGAGCTGCGGTTTGAACGTATCGTCTGCGCCGTGCAAAACCGCTTTTCCATCTGCTGATGCCAGTTTGAACACCGCTAGCCCATCTGTTTGATTGTTTACATACTCCGTAACGTCAAACTCACACCATGCGCCCTCCGCCGCTTCGCTTTCGCCGCTCTCAATCCCTGCGCCAACGGTCAGAGGTGCGCCGTTCCAATTCATTTCATTGCTGCATTCGGCCTTTTCTCCACCGCCCAGGCCGCCAGCCGCTAATACCGTACCTGCGTCTGCCGATTTGACATAAACCCGCAAATCGATACTGGAGGCAAAGCGGTAAATCTCCTCTCCCACATTGAAAGACAGGACACCGAACTGCCGTGTCCCCGCAGCAGCGTTACACGCCAGGCCGGCCCCCGTGACTCCTGGCGACGCTTCATCCAGTGTCACCGTATAGGATGGAGTGATGATGCCTGCGCGAAGGACGTAGGCCATAAAATCCTTCGTTCTCCGCTCGCTGCCCTTTGAAATGACCGCGGTCAGCTTCACCGCCGCATCTTCCGCCTGCTGAGACGACGGACGGATCACTTCCGCCCGTTCCCCGTTGATACGAATAACCTCGGGGATTGCGCTCGTCCAGCTAATCTGGCTTCCATTCGCCCCTGCCACGGGCAGGGTAAAGCTTTCCGTAACCGCAGTCAAATCGCCGGGATTAAGTGCCGCCGCGTCAGCTTCCACCGCGCCCGCATCCGCCGAACTGACTGACAGGTACGGCGTTGACACCGCAGCATATTCCTTCGTATAGAGCTGAATGACATCGCTTGCGTCGCTGATATCCGCACCTTCTATTTTGAAAGCGAACACGCCGTCTGCCTGGCTTTTTACATAATCCGTCACATCAACCGATATCCACTGGCGCGCCCCCACACCTGTCATAGGGTATTCTGTCAGAAGATTGTCCGTCGTGTCCCAAAGACCGAGCTGCACAGCGGAAACCTTTGTGAGGTCCGCCTCCTCCCAGCCTGTTTTATGGGTATCTCCCAACAGGCCATAAAACAGCAGTTTCCCGTTTCCAGTGGTGGCCTTAACGTGCAGATTCAGTGTGATATGCGGTGAATTTTGCAGATATTCCAAGCTTTCACCCGCGCCGGCGCCGTACCGGAAGCGGATATACGCGATGCGCGTGGAACTTCTTGGGTCAATCACCATCGCTGTCGCATCCCCATATGGTGTATTCTGTGTTGAAGAACCTGTTCTCCCATAGGTGTCCGCTTCGACGTTTATCTTCAGTTCCTCTTCCGCAAAACTTGGAACCGCCGCAGCGCACAGCAGCAACAGGCAAACAACCGCCGCTGAAACTATTCTTTTCAGCATCTCCGCACCTCTCCTCTCCCTATCAGCTGAGTTCCGCACTCTTGACGATTGGCATCATACTGTATAAGTCTATCAGGAATGCTTTCACCCGCAACCCGTTCGGTTTTTCAAGCGTAAGGCTGTCAGCAAACTGCAGTTTTCCATCTTCTGTGTTCGTTCCTTCCACAAGCTGTGCGGATACCAATTCCGTACCATTATCCGAATCGCGGTAGATGGCTGTTACCATGCGGCAGGTTTCCGCAGCAGGGTCCGTCACAATGCTGATGTCGGTTTGCCCTTTCGACAGCGATTCCAAAAGGATGCCGCCGCGGCTGAATTGGAGAATCCCCCCAGCCAGCCGGCGCGGAACGGTAACAAGGAAGCTTCGCGTTTGTTCAGCGCTTCCGCATGTTGCGTTTGCCGTCAGAATGACCTGCACATCTCCGGCTTCATAGTCTGGCCGTGTAACAACTCCTTCTGCTGAAACTGCCGCATTATCGCTCGTCCAGCGAATGGTGCTTCCGTTGCTCCCTGTTTCCGGCAGTTCAAAATCTTCTGTCGCAACCCGCGGAAGAGAAATTTTTGCCAGGTCAGCAAACGCCTTTCCAGAATCTCCGGAATGGAATGTGAGCGTCGGTTCGCTTCCAGCCTGCTCGCGTGTATAAAAGTCGATTCGTTCTGCTTCCTTCTCCCGCGAGGTGGAAATCTTGAATGCACAGATGCCGTCCTGCTGCCGCAAAACATAATCAGTTACATCAATTCCAACGGTGTCACCGATTTCCAGTCCTTTTATAACCGCCGCTGCCGTCATATTTTCTTCCGAGGCCCAAAGGCCGCTTTCCTCCGCCTGTCCGCCGGTTATGGTTTCCTCCCATGCTTTGAACGGCTCTCCAAGCCCATAACAGAACAGGTCCAGGCTTCCGCTCGGTGCACGTTTGACGGTCAGATCCAAAGAAACATAATTGACGCCGCTCAAGTCCACATCAGCCGTATCGAACCGGAATAGACCGAACCTTCCCGGGTCTCCCAGCTGAACATAGTTGATTCCATCATAGGCTTTGTCTGCATTTGCGCCGTTGCGAATCATTGTGTCCGCCCCACAAATGACAGAAGAGTACTCATTATAGTCAAAGCTGAGGTAGGGATGCTGCGTGCTGTCAGCCGTATTGTTCGAAGCAAAATTTGTGGTTGCCGTGTTGCTCGCCACAGTCGGCGCCGTCAGGCGGAACGCATAGACCCCGTCTGTCTGTGCGAGCGCATATTCCGTGACATCAAACTGCACCCAAGCGCCCACACTCGCACTGGTCAGCGCCATTGTTCCGATATATCCCGCGCCGTCCGTACCGACGGAAGCAGTTAAATCTTCCGGAGCGGAGGAATAGGTAATCTCCGTTTCCGCCCAGGCGGTTTTATTTTCTCCCGAAATGCCAAAGTACAGCACCTCGTCCCCTTTAGAGCGCGTACAATAGAGGTTCAGCAATACCCGGGAAGCGCCCGGTTCTGGAATTGTTTCCGCCTCAAAGCGCACCAGCCCGATTCGCGCGTCAAGCGTGCCGGGGCCGCCGCCCACATTGATGCTTGTGCTTGTGCCATAATTTTTGTTTTTATTAGAGCCGGCGATGATCATTGTGTCCGCGCTGACTCCTACCTTCACCAAACTTTCCGCCGCCAGGGAAATACCGGAACAAACCAGACCGCATACCAGAATTGCCGCTAATAGCTTCTTCATCATGTTTCCAATCATCCTTTCTGTGCGTTAATCGTCTTGTGCTGTTAGTTTCATCTTTTTACCCTGTTATGGCTCACTTCTCTCCCGACAGGCTAATAAACCGCGCCATCATCACAGCCGTCTGCGCCCTCGTTGTATCGTTCTTCGGGGCAAGGAGCGTTTCTGACAGGCCATTGATAATGCCAAGTGCAAATGCCTTTGCAAAGAAAGGCCGCGCCCAGCCGGATATGCTGCCGCTGTCCGCAAAACTGTCAAGCAGTGCCGTTTCTGCCTCCCTGCCTGTTTTCTTTTCATATACAGATACCAGGATTTTACACATTTCCTCCCGGGTAATTGCCTGCTCCGGACGGAACGTGTTGTCCTCATATCCCTGTAACACGCCGTTTTGTTTCGCTGTTTCCACAACGTCCGCATACCACGCGCCGGCTGAAACATCCGTAAAACTGCCTGTATACGGCTTGCTTTCCCATTTTTCCGCACGCATCAGCACAGCGACAAATTCCGCGCGCGTTACCGGGTCCTCAGGCCGGAACCTTCCGTCTTCATCGCCGGTTATCACGCCCTGTTCCGCAAGTGCGCATATGCTTTCTTCCGCCCAATGCCCGCCGATGTCTGAGAGAGACGGAGCGGCGCTCTGCTCCGCCGGCGGCGGTGTTGTTGCAACCGCCGGCGGATTATTTCCCCCAGAAGGAACGCCTCCACCGCCTCCGCCGCCCGTGCCCCCGGTTGTGGCGGCGCCGCGCCGGACTGTTAAAACAAAATCCGCTCCAATGCTGGCCTTAATCACACTGTTCTGTCCGATGTCCTGGATGGAAGCGCGTCCGTCTCCGAAGCGTCCCGTTTTTCCATCCGCGATATAATACGCGCCTCCAGCCTCATAAAACGGGACGGACAATACCACGGGCTTGCTGAACGAAAGCGGCAGGTTCTTTCCGCCAAACGTCACTGCCAGCGTTCCGTCCTCAACCGCGGAAAACGGAATTCTTCCATCCCACGAAATAGGCCCGCTGATTTCGGTTCCGGCCGCAATCGTTACTGAAACGTCCCGCGTGCTTCCGTTCACCGTCAGAGGAATTTGCTTCGTGATGGACTCCGCACAAAATGCTGTTTTACCCGTTCCGGAAACGGCAGTCGAAAAACGGATTTCATCAGCATAAACCGTAACAACGCCGTTTTCCTGCAGAAAACGGGTCTCCGCTCCGTTTAACAGCACCTGCTTGACAGGGGCAGCCGCCGCTACTGTAACGGTCTGGTCTAGCAATTGCGACGTTTCCAGCCGGATTTCGCCGTCTGACCATTGGATTCCCAGATCGATAACCGGAACCTGTGTTTCTGCCAGCACAGCGCCGTTTTGTGTCAAGCGGGAGCCGTTTCGCAGCGCGGCAGTTTTCAGCCTGCCGCTGCCGTCCGTTTCCACATATGCCATTTCTCCGTCGTAACCGAATTCCCCGAAGGAACGCGCCTGCGGGGCCGCTTCGTGGGACAGGTAGTATATGCCTTCTCCGGTTCCCAAATCGACTGACAGCGCCGACGCCTCGGTCCGCGGCGCGCCGTCCGAAAGCGCAAGCTCGGAAACTGATACTTCGCGCCCGTCGCCCTGCCTGGTGGGATACAGCAGGGTGTTAAACACCGCCGTTCCCTCCGCAACCTGTTCATAGGAAACATAGTCCTCCATCAGATTGACGAGATTTTTATTCTTAATATAGCTTTGGTCTATTTCCGCCGTCAGAGGTTCGGGGTTCGCCTGCACGATTTGCAGATTGGCCCCCTGTGCAAAACGGGTTTTGGCAGTTTTTGTCTCCTCGTCTACGGTTACATGATTGGCGTTGTCCGGATGCCAATATTGCTTATAGCTGTGTTCTCCCCCGTCCTCCGGCTCTAAAATATCGGTCACCAGCCAGTATCCGCCGTGCACAAACATAATCTTTCTGGTATGCACAAATCCCTCCGTCGCCTTTGTGTAAGCGGTTACGAAGTCAAACGTTTCATTTGTGGTGACCTCCATTCCCGACACACCAGCAGCGTTTGCCGCCGTCTGGTTAAGCCCGTCGCATTCCACAGTATTATGCGCCCAGGTAGAAGTGCGGACATATCCGGCCGGAAGGGACGGGTTGTAGCCGCCGCCGTTTCCCGCATCCGTCAGCAGACTGGAACCGTAGGCGTACAGGTCAAGGTGCAGGTCGTCCGGATGCCCGTGGGAACCCATTGTTTCCGCATTGATAAATGCCGCCAGCGAATCCGGATGCCAGCCGTCGCGCATCATTAGAATTTTTTTGGTCGGATAGAATTTCGTTTTGTTCTCCGGCTCCGTCTCCCCTGCGCCGTTTGCGAGAAAATCAATCACTGGGTCGTCCAGAAAGTCCGTAACGCCGCGCAGCGCCGCCCGTCCATTGACACGACCTCCGTCGCCGTACGCTACCATCCTTCCGTCCGGCAGCATGAGGTTTCCGTAATAAACCGCGAGCCGGCGGGCGCCTTCCAGCATGTCATCCGACACGCTGCCTTCTATATTTTGCAGAATTTCAAGCGCCTCCACCAGTTCCTCCAGAACACCCATCATATAGCCGGAAGTGGCTTCCTTATAGCTGCCGTCATCATACATCACCGTATCCGAGAGCATGGTCCGTACTTTGGATTTTGCGAGGTCCAGGTCGCCCGTTTCCCGAAGTTCGGGGAAATATGCGGCAAGCCGCAGGAAGGAGACCTCCATTGCGTTCCGCTGGTTTAAGGTTCCGGCGGTGGCTGTCCGCATAATTTGCATCAGCTGGTAGGAATATTTCACCATCGCACAGAACACTTCCGGCGTCATCAGCTCGCATTCTATCAGGCCAAACATGGTTTTCATCAAATTTGGAATCCGCCACGCCGTATCCAGGTCGCGCGGGTAGCCGACGGGCTGATAGGTATAGATATTCATCACGTTTTCAAGTGCCCGCCAGGCGTATTTGCTCTCGCCCGTTCCCAGATAGTACCCCGTCAGGCTGCTGTTCTGCCCAAGCCGTGCCAGTAAATTAATCCATTCAAATTCCGACCCGTAGGGCGCTTCCCAGTTATAAATCTCGCCGCTGAAATTGAAGGTCCCAGGTGTGTGGTCGTTCCAGGTTACAGCTGTTTCATCCATATAGGACAATAGCGGCGATTTATAAACCACCAGGTTCATCCCCTCGCCCGTTCCGCCCATCTTCATTCCATACAGATATAGCTTGATTGATGAAATAGATTCATTTCCGGTAAAAGCCGAGATATCAAAATTCAAATAGGTCCGCTTCGTTTCTTCGCCGAAGGGGGTCTCCTCCTCTTTTGCAAAAAGCAGGTTTCCCGCGCCGAAATTATCCTGCGCATGCGTTCCCGCTTGAAGATATGTATCCGCGGTGCAGGGAATCGTCAGCTTCTTTCCGTCGGCTACAACCTCCAGATAGGGGGCAAACCCGCTCTCCCGCGAGCAGAACACCGCTTCTGCGCCATTTTTATCGCGGTCAAACAGCATATAGGCCGGCTCAACCGAGCCGCTTTCCGTCAGGTCAACTTCTATCCAGCCCAAGCCGCTGTCAACCGTGAACTCCGCTGCAGAAGACTGGTTGCCGATAATACCGTCCGCAAATAACGCGGTATCCCGCGAGACACGGGTGCTTGGCGCGGCGTTATAGTGCAGGTTGGCGGGCCTTTCGCGGTAATAGTCCAGCAGCGCGTTTTTAGCGCTCTCGTAGTCCCTTTCCTTTACAAATGACTCCGTTTCCGCCAAGCTGTTATTTTGCGCATACCGCAAAATTGGTGTTGTCGTCCACTTCGCCCGTTCATCGTCCCAGACGCCAAAAAAGGCCTCGTCAGACAGCTTCATCGGGTCCTTCAATTCCCGAAACCCCAGCGGGCCGGACGATGTGTCCTCCTTGAGCACCACCGCCCGGAACTGGTAAAATGCCTGCATATCGCCGCCATAAATTCTTGCTGTTAAAACGGCCGCCCGCTCTCCCTCTTCATAGGCCGGCCTTATTACAGTTCCGTCGGAACTGATGAGCGTATCATTATCCGTCGTCCATTCCACAGCATAGCTGCCGGATGTTTCGGGGAGCTGTAAATCGGCTACAACTGCGTCAAGCCCCATCAGGTTCACCTGCGCTCCGGCTTCGTACAGCGGCGCGCAGCTTTCGTCCAGCGAAATCAGGCGGGGCGCATAGTCCGAATCCTTTGAGAAAAAACAAACCGCTTCGTCCTCGCTGTCCAGCCGGAAGGCATAGATTCCGTCAGCCTGTGCTTTTACATACTCCGTCACATCTAAATCGACCCAGGCGTTTCCTGCAAATTCCCCGGCTGTTACAACGCCCTCCGCAAGGTCCAGCCCTGCCAGTGTTTCGTAGGTAAGGTCCTCATGAACGGCCTGTTTTGCTTCACCGCTCAGGCCGACCGCCGCAAACCTGCCCGACAAGGAGCGGCGTCCATGGTCGGGATATAGGCGCAGGAACACCTTCGCCGCGTCCGCAAGCCCGCCTTCCGGTATGGAAAATTTCAAAAATGCTTTTCTGTCAAACTCCGGGAGTTCCTTTTGGCCGCAGTAAAGCTGTGCGCTTCCGCCGAAAGAGGCCGCCGCGTCCATTCCGCCGCCCGTATAGGTGTCCGCCTCCGCGGGCCATACGCCTTCCCGGAGCACACATACCGTTAACCGGCGCGTCAGAGTCCGTTCTCCCAGCGACACCTTCATGTTCATGATTGTAGTTTTATCTTCTCCGCCGGCAAGCGGGGGCCTCTCACAAATTTTTCCGCTATTGGACAGGATCGATTCATCCTCCGATTCCCAGCTGACACTGCAATCGCCCCAACTGTCCGGAAGGGCAACGTCCCCAGTCAGAGCGGATAGGCGGTATGCCGCTTCCAGTTGATCCGCCGCGGCATTCACCGAATGCTGAATATCCGTATAAATCAAAAGCTGCGGTTCAAATCCCTGCGCCTCTTTTGAACGCAGCGCGTAGCTGTTGGATGAACCCGGACCGGCAAACGCCTTAAACGCGAAGATATAGTCCGCCTGCGATTTCACATAATCTGTTACGTCAATCTCGTGCCACTTCGCCTCAGCAGGCGGAACGGGCGTGACGAACGGATTGTCCAGATACTCCGCCAGGCTGACCCCGCCTTCCTGGATGCCGGAAGCTATCCGCCACGTGAGCGTGTTTTCATCAAATTGTTTATGGGCGCCGTAAAGCCCGTACAGAAGCGTCCTCTTGCACCGCTCCTCCTGCCCGGTGTAAAACTTGAATACGATTCGGGAGGCGGAGTCAATCTCGGGGCGCATTTCCGTTCCGTCAAAGCGTATAAGCCCATAACGGCGGCTTCCCGACCGAACGTCAATATACAGGTTCGCAAGCGTGCCGAAATTGGTGTCGGCCTGGTTCGCACGGATGGAGGTATCGTCCGTTGGCGTAAGCGTCACATAATGCTCCTGCTGGGCCGCGGCTGCGGCCGAAATGTTGACTAGGGAAACAGGGGATAGTACAAGCAGCACCAGCAATACCGCGATGTATTTTTTCATTTCGACACCGTCTCCTTAAAAATCACAATAAATTGTACATTGCCGTAGCTGGAACCGATGTATACCTGCGAGGCATCGGCTCCTCCGGCGCTTTGCGGAATGATATCCTCCGCCTGCGCCGCGCTTATCCGCTTCCGTTTTGCGTCGTACAGGAAATACCGGTTGAAGCCCTTGTCATTGCTGCTTCCGTCACCTTCCGGCGAAGCGGATACATATTTGTACACATCTTCCGAGCCTGTATTCACCAAAAACTCATGGGTCCTCCATGTCCTGGTATCCGTCAGAATGTTGAGCCTTGCTTCATCCACCCGGCCAAAAAGCGCTTCCCTGTCTTTGCCTGGATTTTTATAGCAGGGGGCGTCCAGTTCCGAAATATCCAACAGTTGCCGCACCCGCACAAGTCTGCCGTTCCAGTCTGTTATGAATTGTATGACATCCCCGCACTGCAGGCCGGATATGATATTGAAAACCTCCTGCCGCTGGGCCGCCTCAAACACTGCTTCGGCCCCATCCGACCAGCCGCAGACGCGGTACGTGATGTTATCCTGGCTGTCCGTCACCAGCTTTACTTCGTCCACCGCCAGCAGGTTCCCCGCAGAAATGATGCCGGATTCAAACGGCATATCCGTATCCATCTCAACCGTGACGGCTCTGACATAACTGCCGTCCTCTTCAAATCCGTACCCACAAGTCACATATTTGCTGCCGTCCTCCATCGGGAAATCACAGTAAAAATCTTCCTCATTTCCGTTTGCAGGGACGTAGAACACAATGGTTCTCCCCGCGTCGCACAGCACCGGCGTCAATCTTCCTTCCGGGTCGTTAAAGCCATTGGCATACTTGCGGTAATACCGTTCTCCTTTCTCCCCATACGCCTGCGCATGCTCCAGACTTACTGCTTCACCAGCGGCATTTGTTTTGTAGGTGATAACGGAACCCGTTTGAAGCACCGGTTCCAGCGTCCGTTTATTTGCGTACCGCACACCATCTATCTGCACATTGTCCGCCAGCTTGAGCACGCAAAATTTCTTCTCCTGCGTGAACAGCTTAATCCGGACCGTATCGTCAAGGCTGTCTGCCGGGAAATCGCACTGGTAAAGGTAGGCATATTCCGTGACGTCCTGCTCAAACCGGAAGATTTTGCCCCAGGCATCTGTCCAGAACAAGCCGTAACTCCCCGCGCGCAGTCCCTCCGCGCTGTCTGTATACCGGTATGTTTCGCCGTCTATTGTCACGGTATGCTGTGAAGGGGTCAGCTCTTCCACGGTTCCCCGGAAGGGTTCGCCGCTGCGGATAATTTTCAGATAGGAACCGTCCCTGCTTTCCAGTACCGATACCGCCCTGCCGGTCAAATCCTCCGCTGCAATGGAATTTCCATTCTCATCCTCCAGCACCGTCGTTTCTTCTTTTTTATTCCGGTCCAGTTCCAGGATTCGAATCCCCTGGTTCTGCTCCTGTTTTAAATACAGCCTGGTGCCGGTGACGCGTTCTGCCAGATAGCTTTTCATCTGCTGGGAAATCACCGCGTCCACCGTATTGTCGCCATTCTGGTCTATCAGGGTAAACCGTCCTTCTGAAAAGTCAAATTTATTTCCCGTATAGGCCGTAACAGCGCGCCCGTTTTCTATCAAAACAGCGCTTTGCGGCACTTTCAGCTTATTCTCGCCTTCCCCGCTGTCATATATGAATTCTGTATTTTGGAAACTGACAATATCCTCCGCAAAAACCGTTACCGCTTCGTTATCCCTATCCGCTTTTATCCAAATTATCTTTGCGGTTCCAGAGGCTTCGTCATAGTCGGCGTAAAATTCCACCGCATATCCCAGCAGCATTGCTGCGCTCGTTTCCCCGCAGTGATACCGCTGCCCGCTGATGATGACCTCGTCCTGTTTCCCTGTGCCTTTTCCGGAAAACCCCGTCTCCCCGTTTGCTTCCACAATTCCGCGGCCGTAGCTCCGGTTGTTCAGGCTGTAGAGATTTTCGCGCAGCGTTACGCCTTTTTTGGTCTCGAAGGTCTCCTTCCCGTTGAACCCTGTCTGGACAAGGATGGGTACATCCAGCGCATTTTCCAGCCAGGCATATGCCGCTGCCCTGGTGAGAGGCGGGTCGAAGCTCTCCGGCGCTCCCTTTGTCAGGCCAAGCGCCGCGCCTGTTTGCATATAGTTGTCCAGCAGGCCGCCGGCGGATTGCGCCCGAACCGTATATCCCAAGGCATTGACTAGGATTGCCATTGCCGTTCGCGGCGGGATTTGCTCATCGCCCAGCCACATGCCGCATCCGGTAAACAAGCCCATTTTCTGTGCCAGTTCCGCGTAGCCGGAGGCCCAATGCCCTTCCCCGGTCTGCTGCGCCAACGCGGCTTCTTCCAGCCCTAACAGGCGTACCGTCATAACCGTGAACTCCGCCCAGCTAACCGGCGCCGTTGTTTCCCGTTCTTCCCGAACGATGCCAAACGCACGCAGCGTATCCTCCTGCTTGCTGTTCGCGGCGGATGCCAGCCCCGCGTTTGCGAGCAAACAGGCCAGAAGAAGAACGGCTGCACAAATTCTTCGTGCCAAATCTCTCATTTATCTCCCTCCAACGTTAATTTTTCGTTGTGCTGTTGAGATATCTGTCATAGGCTGTCTGCATGACCTGAACCACCTCGTCCACACCCATCTTTTTGACCTGTTCCAGGAAGGACGCATAATTTTCAATGGGCTCCTTTCCCGTGATGAACTTATTCTGCATTTCAGACACATAGGTTTTAATTTCGTTCATTTTATTGTTGGCGACCGTCATTTCCTGGTTTGTATATTTCAAAGGCGGCAGCGCACGGGAGCTGTCTCCTTTTTTCCAGATGTCAATCGCGTTTTTCTGGATACCGGTCATAAACTGGTCAAAATAATATTCGCTCTGTTCAAACGCATAGTTGCCTGGAATCGCGTAGCTTGCCAGGGCCTCAATTTTCGAGAGGCCGTTTGGATTTGCCGTGATTTCCTTTGTATAGGTCGGAATCCCGTTTTCCATCGTATAGCTGACGTTCTCAATCCCGAAGTTGAAAAGCAGATGTCCGTCGGTGCCATAGGCATAATCAGCCCACTTTGCCGCAAGCTCCGGATTTTTACAATCCGCAGTAATTGCAAACCCGATGCCAAGCACCTTTTCATTATATTTTGAAATCAGCGCCTGCCCGTTTCCGCCGTCCTTAGACAGCCATGGAAGGCCGGCCAGCTCAAATTTTTCGTTGATAGGCGCCATCAGCGTTTGCAGGTTTCCCAGCACGCCGGCCGCGCGGCCGTAAAACGTGCCCGCAAGCTCATTTACCACTTTTGAATTGAACTGCTTGGTGTCCGTCGTCAAATATTCCGGGTCAATCAGGCCCTCGCTGTACCATTGGCGCATGGTCTCAATATATTCCTTAAATTCCGGCGCAAGCCATCCGCAGCGCACAATGCCGTCCGTCTGGTAAAAGTTGTCGATTCCCCACCAGTAGACGGCCCGCTCAATCCCGGAAGTCTTTTTGTCCGAAATGAATGGAATTTCATCCTGTTTCCCGTTTCCATTCGGGTCTTTCTCCTTGAAAGCCTTTAAAACGGTGTGATATTCCTCTATCGTTTCCGGCATTTTCAGCCCCAGCTTTTCCAGCCAGTCGCGCCGGATTTGGTAGCCTTCAAAAACCCGCAAATTCTGCGTTGGACGCAGGAACGGGTAATAGTAAATCTTCCCGTCGATATCCGCCAGCATCGGCTGGATTTCGCTGTCCTTTTTTAAAACTTCCACAAAATTGGGAGAATATTTCCCGATGTACTCGTCCAGCGGGATAATCTGCTGGTCGGCCGCATATTTATACGTTCCCCCGATTGCCTGCCAGTCTGTAAAAATTAAATCCGGAAGGCTGTCCGAGGCGAACAGTAAATTCAGCTTTTCCGTTGTCGTTGTCTGGAATTCCGCCTGCACGCCGCTCCGGCGTTCCAGCTCTTTGAGCGCCTCCACCTCGTGCAGCGCCAACGTCTGCCCCGCCACATTTGCAGAGATTGTCGACGCGACTATCAGTTTTTCCGGCGGATTCGCATACGGCAGCTGCGCCTGCTCTGGATTTGCTTTCTCCACGTCAAGAACCGCATCTTTCCCCTGCGAACTTGTTTCCGAATTTCCTCCGCAGCCCGCAAGCGATGCACACAACAATGATACAGCTGCTAACCATGCAAAACTTTTTTTCCATTTCATAAAAATCATCCTCCTTTATTCTTTTACCGCTCCTATCATAACCCCTTTTACGAAATACTTCTGCACAAAGGGATAGATGCACAATACAGGCACCGTCGCGACGATAATCGTCGCATATTTGATGCAGTCCGCGACCGGCTGTTTGTCTGCGGAATAGTCCTGCATCATGCTTCCAACTTCGTTCTGAATCAGAATTTCCCGCAATATCAGCTGAATTGGGTACTTGCCCCGGTCGTTCAAATAAATCATCTCATTGAACCACGAGTTCCAGTGGCTTACCGCATAGTACAGCGTGATAACCGCAATAATCGGCACTGCCAGCGGAATCATAATCTGAAACAGTATCCGCAGTTCTCCGGCTCCGTCTATCCGAGCAGATTCCTCCAGGCTGTCCGGTATTGTCCCGAAATACGTGCGCGCCATTATCATGTTATAGGTATTGACCGCCACCGGGAGGATAATTGCCCAGCGGGTGTCAAGCAGATGCAGGTTCTTCACCAGCAAATAGGTTGGAATCAAGCCGCCGTTTACGAACATGGTTACCACGACATACAGGTTCAAAAACCGCTTCAGGTACAGACCGCGCCGCGACAGGACGTATGCGCCCAGAAGTGTCAGGAACACGTTTATTCCCGTTCCGACGACCACATAAATAAGCGTGTTCATGTAGCCTGTCGCAATATCCCTGTTTCGGAACACAGACTCATACGCGCCGAGATGGAATCCCTTCGGATATAAAAGGACGCCGCCCGACTCCATCAGCTTAACCGGGTCGCTCATCGAGGCCATCAGAGAGTAATAAATTGGGTATAAACAGCAGATGCCCAGAAGAGTCAAAAAAAGTATATTGAGTGTATCAAAAATAATGTCACTTGCTTTCCGTTTATAGCGCATTCCGTTTTCCTCCTACCAAAGGCTGGTTTCATTTAATTTTCTGCTGATGCAGTTGACGCTGGTCAGCAGGATCAGGTTGATGACCATGTTAAACAGGTTGACCGCCGTCGAATACCCGTAATCGGGATATGTGCCAAACCCGAGCTTGTAGACATAGGACGAGATGACCTCCGCCTTGGAAACCACCAGTTCATTCGACATCAGGATAATCTTTTCATATCCAACGGACATAACCCGCCCAAGCTGCATAATGAGCAGCACCGTTATGGTTGGTGCAATCCCCGGCAGCGTAACGTGCAGTATTTTTCCGAAGCGGCCCGCGCCGTCGATGTCCGCTGCCTCATAAAGCTCCTGGTTAATGCC
>CABSKZ010000008.1 GCA_902478395.1 uncultured Eubacteriales bacterium
ACTATATTCACACTAAACATCCAGCAAGCCGAAGCTTACGGATAACGCCTCGTTTACCTTTTCCATCAACTCGTCGTCTAAACGCCCGATTCTCTCTCTGAGCCTCTTTTTATCAATCGTTCTGATCTGCTCAAGCAGGATCACGCTATCCTTCGCCAGGCCGTAATCGTCAGCGTTTATTTCTATATGAGTCGGAAGCTTGGCCTTGTTTATCTGGCTTGTGATAGCAGAAATGATGACCGTAGGCGAAAATTTATTACCCACGTCGTTCTGCACCACCAGTACAGGCCTTACGCCACCCTGTTCCGAGCCAACCACAGGGCTTAAATCCGCATAAAATATATCTCCTCTTTTTACAACCACACTATTCACACTCCGCCAATTTTTCCTCGTACTTGGAAAACTGTTCGTTTTCCGCGTCAAAACACATTGCGGCGATACTGAGGTTCAGCTCCGCCATTTCTTGATAACCCTTCTTCATCTGCTCCCGCAGGGAAAGTTTCTTCTTTTCCGCAATATACCTTTTCATTGCCTCACGAACAAACTCACTCCGATTGGTGTTCTCGCTGTCGACAATCCTGTCGACCTGCTCTAAGAGTGTGTCGGGAACGGTTATCAAAACCTTTTTGAGTTGTGACAAAATAGTCAAGCCCCCATTCGTTGATTAATCCGTCATAGATCAACTATGCGCTTTTCTTCTGCGAAATGTTTCAAACTGGGTCAAAAGTCAGGAAGTTCGCAGCTATTTTGCATTACCCACCCGTATAACAAAGATAATTTTGGAATATTATATTATACGTGTTAGTATATACAAAAGCTACAATATTATTATATATTTTTTTCCGCGCGCCGTCAATGGATAAATCTTACCAATCGCGCTACTTGAGATAGCTAAGTACATTAAAAACCTTTCCGTCCTTTAAGTACACGCGCGGAATTCGTTTCCCGATTACGCAGAGGATTTCATAGTTAATCGTCCCCATCAGTTCGGCAAGTTCTGTTACGGTTATCTCCACATCACCCTTTCGCCCGAATAATACCACCTCGTCGCCGACGTTGATAGTATTGACATTCGTGACGTCTATCATACATTGGTCCATGCAAATTCTTCCAATTACCGGAACGCGCTTGCCGCCCGCTATCATATCGGCATTATTGGACAGGTTGCGGAGATACCCGTCCGCGTAGCCGATGGGAACAGTCGCAATTTTTGTCTTTTCCCGAAAGGTTTTATAAATACCGCCGTAACTGACCTTCACGCCCTTTTCCTTCTCTGCAATGTGGGTGATGACGGCCTTCAGTTCCATTGCGGGGTGCAGATCGAGCTTTGTGCGGTCCACACAATTCGAAGGGTAATGCCCGTACAGGATAATTCCCGGGCGGACCATGTCGAGCTGGTACTCTGGGAACTCTATGATGCCGGCACTGTTGCAGATGTGGCGAATAGGAATTTTCAGCCCTTGCTCCTCCAGCCGGCTTATCACGTCCATAAACCGTTTAAACTGCATATGGGTATAGCTTTTGTCCTGTTCATCAGCGCTGGCGAAATGCGTAAAGATACCCTCTACCTCAAGATTAGGCAGGCGGCTGATTTTCAAGATCTTTTTCAGGTCCGCTTCCGTGGTTTCAAACCCGACGCGGGACATGCCTGTGTCAATTTTAATATGAATTTTCGCCCGCTTTCCCGCGGCAACCGCCGCGTCTGAAACCGCGCGGGCAAGCGGTTCATCAAACACGGTTGGGGTAATATCCATCGCGACGAGATCCTGTGCGCGGCAGTCCGGCGTGTGCCCTAAAACCAAAATTGGGACGCTGATGCCCCTGTCGCGCAACTGAATCGCCTCATCTATCACCGCAACCGCAAGCGCATCTGCGCCATTTTTCAAAAGCGTTTTCGCGACCTCGCGGAAACCGTGGCCATAACCGTCCGCCTTTACAACGCCCATGATTTTCGTTTCGGGCTTCAGCAGTTTTTTAATTTCCCGTACATTATGAGCAATCGCGTCGAGGTTTACTTCCGCCCAAGCGCGGCTCATTTTGATATCGCGCATTTGTTATCAACCTTCAATCCTGAATATTTCATCCTTGCAGTTATCATTATACACGAAATCGGAGAATTCCGCAATCATATTTATATTGCCGCCCATATCATAGACCGTAATGTTCTTTGGTTTAAGCGATTTGTTGTCGATAAGCATGGTAGCTTTCTTCCGGTGCGCCTCAGCCGGCATCAGCTCCGTTTTCAGCAGCGTCGTACCGGATGCCCCGCCGTCCGCGCCGGCAACAACGTCTATGGCCGTCTCTTCCGACTTGTAGTACAGCTTAAAGAAATTGTTGACAAACGTATAGTCCAGTTCTTCTTCGGCAGGCGCGGTAATAACCTTGTCCGTGTCAGGCTTCGTGAGCTTAACCGATTCCCCATTCTGAACAGTGACAAGCCCTTTCATACTCTCCGGCTCCAAAATCTCTGTGCGGTATAGGCCCGGTTCCTTCACATACTGCCGGATCAGATACGTTTTTTCCGTTTTGTTGCTCTTGACAGTCAGCCTGACCTGCGCACTGTAGGACTCCATTTCATTATACCGTTTGTGTATTTTTTCGTATACATCCATATCCGCATCCGAAAAATTCATCGTGCCTTTGCAGCCCGACAGCGCCGGGATTATCATTAGTGTAAGCAAAATTGCGGTCAAAAGCCGCGCACACTTACACCTACCCAAACCTACCCTCTCCATTCTTTTAAAAGCTTTTGATGTTTACCCCATTTCTTCCAGTGCCTGCTTCATGGCATATGGCACAGCGTTTAAAATATCGCCCGCCGTCATGCCATATTCCCCTTTTTCCGCCCGGGCAAGATTTCCAGCCAGCGTATGGAAATACACGCCGAGATTGGCCGCATCCTTCGCCGTGGCACCCTGAGCCAGCAATCCGGCGATAATACCGGACAGAACGTCTCCGCTTCCCGCTGTTGCCATGCCGGAATTGCTGATGGAGCTGACATATACATCCCCGTTTGGATGAGCGACGATGCTGTCCGCCCCCTTCAGCACAACAGAAACCTCAAATTCCTTTGCAAAGCTCGCCGCCGCCTCGATGCGGTGCTCCTTCAGATATTCCATCGAATGGCCCGTAATGCGGGAGAACTCGACGGGATGCGGCGTCAGCACGGCGGGTGCTTTTTTATTTTTCAGTATATTTATATTCCCCTTGAGCGCGTTTATACCATCCGCGTCAATGAGCATCGGTTTGCGGCTGCTTGTGACAAGTTCCCCAACGACGTGTTTCACGTTTTCGTTCAGGCCCATTCCGCAGCCAACCAACAACGCTTCCTGCTTTTGCAGCCGCTCAAGGAGAAGGACCACGGCATTCTTGCTGAGGATTTCCCCATCCGTTGGAAGCGGAAGCGTCATAACCTCCACAAATTGTGCCGCAACAGCATCCGCAATGGATTTCGGCACCGCGGCCGTCACCATACCCGCGCCGGATTTCAATACTGCGTTCGACGCAAGAATACAGGCGCCGCTCATCCCTTTGGAACCTGTCACCGCAAGGACTTTACCGTAGTTACCCTTATGGGTATTGTCCTCTCGCTGCGGCAGACGGAAGAGAATATCCCTGTCCAGCAGGAAATACCCGCTGTCATATTCTTCGAGTTCCCTTTTGGGGATGGAGATAGGAACAGTTTCCAGCGTTCCCACCGATTCCTTCGCTGGGTACAGGAACTGCCCCAGTTTTGGTGTGCCAAATGTGATGGTTCTGTCCGCCCGGACACATATTTTTGACACGGACCCGTTCTCCGCGCTTGCGCCGCTTGGCATATCCACCGCGCAGACAAATGCGCCGTTTTTATGCGCCCGGTTAATCGTTTCCACCATCTTCGCCTCCGGGCCGGATATTTCGCCGTGGAAGCCCGTACCAAAAACGGCGTCTACAATCAGTTCATATGCGCCGGAATCCTCTTTTTCATCTATTGTTTTCACCATCATCTGTTCCATAATTTCAAAATTTGTCTTTGCGTCCTTTTTCAGAACGGATGGCTCGAAACCGATGATGACCGTGACCTTCGCACCCAGATTAGACAGGTGGCGCGCAATGGCAAACCCGTCGCCGCCGTTGTTGCCCTTACCGCAATAGATGCCCGCCCGTTTTCCGCTGATGCCGCCGCACACACGGCTCAGCGCCTGCACAAAGCTCTGCGCTGCGTTCTCCATCAATATGATGCTTGGCATTTTATAATTCTGAAAAGTCGCCTGTTCCAGTTCTCCCATCTGCTTTGCCGTTAAGAGTTTCATTTGTATCACTGCCTTTCTGCAACCGCGGCATTCTCCGCACAAGAGGCGTTCTGCCGCCGTCAGATATTTCTGCTTTCAGCCCCATAATTACGGCTCCTGCTACCGTTCTGAAATGACATTCGCGACCGCATACCGCTTCGAATGTGAAATGCTGACGAACAACCCGGTAATGCCGAGAGAATCTGTTAGCTTTTTTGCGTCCCCAGACAACGAAATGTGCGGCTTGCCCAGCTCATCCCGCAGGATTTCAACCTCATTCAGCGCAAAATTGCGGATACCCGTCCCAATCGCTTTTGAAAACGCTTCCTTGCATGCAAAATTTGCCGCAACGGAAGCCGGAGCAAAGTTCTTTTCCTCAAAAAATTTAATCTCGTCCGGTGTAAAAAAGCGTGTTAAAAAATGTGGATTTTTCATAGCCTTTTCCACCCGTCCGATTTCTACGATATCAATTCCTGTTCCATATATCATTCTATTGCCTTCCCGCATACATATTTGAGCCCATTCTCTTTATACATTTTACCTCAAATGCGCGATTTTATCAAGTGAAGAATAAATTATGAAGTCTTTTTCTAACGCACTTGCTGTTTTCACAAAGGCAATAGACTTGCGTAAGTTTTTTCGTAAAAACAATTTACACCATTTTCCTACATAGCAAGTGCTTATGTGGGCCATCCAACAGCCATATACAATGCCCCTCCCACTCATTTCAGAAATGGCACACATCTCCTTCAGCAACAGAGTGCCCATCTTGCACAAACCGCAAAATTATTTTCTGACACCGCCGATATGCAGACACCGGTACTGCTCAAACAGATAATCGTTCAGCGGACGGAAATTCGCATCATAGTCATGTGCCGACACCCGTACAGTATCCATCGCGGCGGCTGTGCCCGTATGAACGACAACAAGCGTGTGATAGAACCCTCCTGTGTTGCCAAGCTGGATGATGTCCCCTTTTTCGACCTCCTCTATCTGGCAAACCGTAGCGAATGGACCAACGCCCTTGTTGCCCGTCATAAAATTATAGAAATATTCCACCCCCGTCCATGACGCAGTACGGTCTGAAGAGCCGCGGTAAAACCAGCCGAAGGTCGGCG
This sequence comes from uncultured Eubacteriales bacterium, assembly GCA_902478395.1. Taxonomy (GTDB): domain Bacteria; phylum Bacillota; class Clostridia; order UBA1381; family UBA9506; genus CABSKZ01. Next base: position 5,390 of record CABSKZ010000008.1, read on the forward strand.
TATAATTCATGACCCCTGCGCCCGCGTACACGCACTGGGAGGCGAAGTTGGTGCAGTCTCCTCCCAGACCGCCAAAATCCAGATATTTGGAGTTTCGGCGGAAAGCCCACTCACTTGCGTAAGAAACTGCTTTTTCTCTGTCATATGGTATTTCTCTCATTGGAACTCCCCTCTCTACCCCTCAAGCTAGCATGAACCTATCTCTTGATTTTTGCTAAAATGTGCTTTTTTCTCGGTGAACGTCCATCCCACCTTCATCATTTGTCTTTTTAACGGAAAAACCCGTTTCTAAGCTGTCATCGCTTTTTAAAGAAGCTGTATGTCCGGGCTGTTACCTGTGATGAACACAATAACGCGGTATATGGACAGTACGCTCAGCCCAAAAGGATTTGGATGATTTCGGCAGGCTAAACGAAGAAGAACCGGCAAACCCAGACACTGGCAAGCATTCCTGTCAAATCTGCCAGCAGGGCCGCCTTGACGGTAAAACGGATATCCTTGATTCCGACAGAGCCATAGTAGACAGCGAGGGTATAGAACGTGGTTTCCGTGGAGCCCATCATGACTGAGGTAATCCGGCCTATGAGAGAATCCGGCCCGTGGGTTTTGAGCAGGTCGCTGACCACAGCGAGCGCTCCGCTTCCTGAAACCGGACGCAGCAGGGCAAGCGGCATGACTTCGCTTGGCACGCCGAGCAGGTTTGTGACCGGCGCGAGCAGCCTGGTGATAAATTCCATCCCTCCGCTGACGCGGAACATCGTAATTGCCGCTATCAGCCCGACCAGCGCGGGCAAAATTTTCACAGAGGTCTTCAGCCCATCCATCGCCCCCTCTAAAAAAGCGTCAAAGACATTCACCTTTTTAAACAGGCCGTAACCAATAATTAAGAAAAACAGGACTGGCATCACCCCGATGGATATCATTTTAATTACCTGCATAAAGACCTCCGCTTTCTCCCTCCGGCACCTTTTTGGAACAGCTTCACCATCAGGACGCCGACCGTGATGGACAGGATAGAACAAATCCAGACCGGGACGATGATGCCAAACGGGTCGGCAGAACCGGCCGCACTGCGGAGGGTGATAATGGTAGTTGGAATCAGGTTAATGGATGCTGTGTTAATAACGACAAACATGCACATTGCGTCGGAAGCGGTTTTCGAGCCGCCGTTCAACCGGTCCAGTTCCGTCATGGCCTTGAGCCCCAGCGGCGTCGCGGCATTGGAGAGGCCGAGTATATTGGCTATCATATTCATAACAATTGCGGAAAGGGCGGGGGATTTTCTGTCGAGCTGCGGGAAAAGGATTCGTGTCAGCGGACGCAGCAGTGCCGAAAGCTTTTCCGTCAGCCCGCTTCGTTTTGCAATTTCAAGCAATCCCGTCCAGAAGCACATCATTCCCAAAAGAGAAAGCACCATTTCCACCGCGTTTTTTGCACCGTCCAGCGCTCCCTGTGTGACCGCCTCGATGCGGCCTGTAAAGAGCGCAAAAATATACGCAAGTAAAATCATACCTGCCCAGATATAGTTCATCATATTTGCCATTCCTCCCTCGTTACAGGATATTCAGAGGACGGATGGATTATGATTTTTCACAGGCAATGATTGCATACAGGCATTTTGACCCCCAGGGGTAATTTTGTTTGATTCCTATCCTGCCTATCTCCAGCATGTAATAAAACAGCGCAGCCTCATCTTACACAAGTTTATAGTTTCATCCGAAATCTACTGGTTTCGCTGTATACTGCCTGCTTAGAAGCCACGCTAAAAACGAAAAAAGTTGGATTGACAAGAGCTTGTTGTGAAGCTTATGCATAAAATGAGCGGTTCCTTCGGCATCTATCCGAAAGAACCGCTCATTTTGGAAAGAGAGGAATTCTCTCTTTCCAACCCCCGTTTTTATTTTTTAGCTTAATAGCAACCTGAATGAGTACAGTTTTCATTTCTAAAAAACTATAGACGTTATATTCTAAATCCGCAAGTATTTTATAAAACGGTTTCTTTATTGTGACAACCGTTCTAAAACTGTCCCGATATCTGCATTCAAACAGATGGAACGGGCAGCGATTTCTTCCGGACAGACGGCTTCCCCCAGATTCACGCAGACATAAATTGCGTTTGGATTCTGTGCCGCTGTCTGCCAGAAAGGATACTTTATGATAGAAGGCGTATTGCTGCCAACACCAAGTTCCAGCAAGAGGATTCGTTCCTGTTCATGCGAACGGACAAATTTCCCGTACCGTTGACAAGCGTCATTCCAACCGCTATTCTCAACAAAACGGCTGTCACAGCGCAGATTCATCGCCATCGGGGCTCCGCAGAGAGGGCAGCGCGGCACCAGTTCCGGCGGAATCCGCATATTGTCCTGTTCCGCAACCATTCGGCGGACAGCTTCCTCATTATCATACGTTTTCTGATGACACGGCACGGAGCACTGCCAAAGCCCGTAATCGCCCTGGGTATAAAAAAGGCGGCGTTTGTCGAATCCGGCCAGTTGAAACTGGTGATCCACGTTGGTCGTGATGACAAAATAGTCCTTGTCCCGTACCAAGGCAAGCAAATTCCGGTACGGTTTTCCAGCGGGCTGCGCGTAGCGGTTATAATAGATATACCTGCTCCAATATGCCCAGTATTCCTCTGGCGTGGCAAACGGATAAAAACCCGCCGTGTACATATCGCTGAAATGGTATTTCGCGATAAAATCTGAAAAATATGCTTCGAACCGCGGACCGGCGTATGTCATCCCCGCGGAGGCAGACAGGCCCGCCCCCGCGCCGATGAGGACGGAACTGCAATTCTGCAGTTCCTGTCTAACTGTTTCATTCAAGCAGTCTTCTGTAGATGCTTTCGTCTTCTTTTTGGAAAACATTAAATATCACCTTGATTTTACTCCTTGATTGTTTTAAATAGGCTTCAACCGTTCGGACGGCAGTTTCCGCCGCCAATTCGTTTGGAAAATGGAATTCTCCCGTGGAGATGCAGCAGAATGCGATGGAGGTAATGCCGGTTGCTTCTGCCAGCTTCAGGCAAGAGCGGTAGCAGGATGCGAGCAGATCACAGTCTACTTCCGTTACGCGGCTTGATATGACTGGGCCTACGGTATGGAGAACATATCTGCACGGCAGATTAAACGCCGGGGTTATTTTGGCTTGTCCGGCCGGCTCCAAACCTCCCTGCTTTTCCATGATTCTCTGGCACGCCAGACGGAGTTGGATTCCCGCAGCCGAATGAATTGCATTATCTACGCATCCGTGGTGCGGGATGAAGCAGCCAAGCAGTTCGCGGTTTGCCGCGTTGACGATTGCGTCCGCCCGCAGTGTGGTGATATCCCCTTTCCACAGATACAAAGAACCACGGGCAGGACACAGGTCTAAAATATCAACGACATCTTTCCGCTTCAGTTCCTCCTGCAGATAGCCGTCCTGAATGGTCAAAAAAGCGCTGTCTGCCGACATGGGAGGGCGAAGATTGCACAGCGCGCGAAACAAAGCTTTTTTATCTGCTGTTTGTTTTGGCTGCACCATTTTATACGCCGGCATCTCATTTAGCAAATATCCGATTAAATAATCGAGCCGTTCCTCCTGCCTCATCATGGTTCTCCTCTCCGTTTTCTGTATTCAAACATCAGCACGTCCGCTATCCAGAACCCCAGCAAAAAAACGCTTCCGGTTTCTGGCATCGGCTGCCTGTTATTTCGCATAGAAAAAGCCTGCGGTCATATCCAAATAATTCTCGCCGCCAAAATCCGGGTACAGCCCTTTTACTTCTTCTTTAAATGAACCAGCGTCACTGTGCCGTGCGGCAATAGCCTTTAACTTTTGCAGGTAGCTGATTTTTGTGCGTACATCCTTTAAATCCTCCGGCGTATAGTGGGAGGTAAGAATCAGCGTATACCCTGTATCAATATATTGTTCCAGTTTGCTGATGATTGCATCCGCATGCCCGGGGCCGGCGACAATAGAATGGCAGTCATGCCCGAGCATGTGGGTATATACCGCATTGATTTCAGGAATTTCAATATCAAATGCCTCTTCTGTCGGCGTAATTCGAAAAACAATGCCCCCGATAGTGGTTTCTCCGGGCTCAAGGTAATCCGTAACAGTATGGATGGCCGCATCAAAGCTATCTCCGAAGGCACCTGCAAAATTGTCGATTAACGCTTTCCCACCGCCGCTATGGCCGTATTCATCCGCGTTTTTCGTGGCATATTTTTTTGTTTCCGGAAGAAATGATGCGCCTGCCATATGGTAAGCCAGCAGCATGCCGGCAACATGCAAATTCCGCTCCGCCAGGTAGGCGGCAAGCTCTCTGTTGTTGTCATGGAAGCAGGGGGATTCGATAAGCACCGCAGTACCATTTTTTTCAACGATAAATACCTCATCGTCAATAAAATCATTGGTTTTGTACGCATGAAGCCGAATGGTCCCGAAATCATAGACGTTCATTTCCCCTTTTGCCAATGTAATCCTCTCAAAATTGGTTTTGTTCATGGTCTGTTCCTCCTTTAATAAATCGGCAGGGAATATTGACTTTCCCGCTGTCTGATTATATAATAATCCTATTAGGACCATTTGTAAAGTAAGCACTTTATTGTGCCGTAGTTACCAAAAGGATACCATTGGACAGTTGACGAAATGATGCTATGTCATAAAAAGGCACAATTAACCGTTCAACCAAATCCGGCCCGGAGTGCAGACAAATTATTCAGACAGGAGGCGTATATTATGGAACAGGAATTACCCGCATGCCCAGTGGAAACAACGTTGATGCTGATTGGGGACAAGTGGAAGGTTTTGATTTTAAGGGATCTACTCGGAGGGACAAAACGGTTTGGGGAACTGAAAAAGTCCATCGGCACCGTAAGTCAAAAAGTATTGACGTCGCAGCTTCGCGACATGGAACAAAAAGGTCTGGTCTCCCGCAAGGTTTACGCCGAGGTTCCGCCAAGAGTTGAATATACCCTGACCGAAACCGGCTACAGCCTGAAACCGATTTTGGATGCTATGGAAACCTGGGGAAAACAATATAAAACGAAAATTATATAACAAGATTATAATCAAAGAATTTTGCTTTCGTGAAATTTTACACGAATGGTGTTTCAGTGAGGCGGGGGAGATTCACTACCCAACCACCTGTATTTGTAAACCCAGCTTTCGCCCACCTGTTGTGGCACACTGCAAAAACAGTTTTGGGCAGTTCGCGCAAAAGTACGCCGCAGCTGGGGATAACTTTCCCAGCTGCGTTATATTTTAAAGCGGTATCCAGCACCCCAGACCGTTTCAATATACTGGCTTTTCGCCGGATTTTCCTCTATTTTTTCCCGTATTCTCGCAATATGGACCGTTACCGTGGAAGCGTCCGAAAGCGCGTCATAGCCCCAGACCCGTTCAAACAGTGTCTCCTTGTCATATACGCGGTTTGGGTTTTCCGCTAAGAACAGCAGCAGCTCAAACTCTTTCTGTTTGAGCGTCACCTCGCTTCCATTGACAAACACGCGCATTCCATCCTTGTCAATTTTCAGCCCGCGCACCAGAATGACTTTGTTTTGGTTTTGTGCGCGTTGCTTTTGTGAGAAACGTTCATAGGTTTTCAGGTGGGCGTTGACCCTCGCCACCAATTCTCCCATCCCGAATGGCTTGGTGATGTAATCGTCCGCTCCGAGGTTTAACCCTTTAATCTTAAAAATTTCCTCGTCCTTTGCGGACACAATGAGTACCGGTATCTCTTTGGTATCGGAAATCTCTTTTAAAATTTCAAAGCCATCCTTGCCCGGCAGCATCAAGTCCAGAATCACGAGGTCAAATTTTTCCTCCTGAATCAGCCGGCAGCCCTCGTCCCCGTCTGCCGCGCAAATCACGTCATAACCGCTCATCTGCAAATAATCCTTTTGCAGCTCCGCAATGGCCTGGTCGTCCTCAACAATTAAAATCCGCTTCATTCCGCCGCCTCCATAATCTTTACCTTCCGTAATGAAATCATAATGCTGCTTCCTTCTCCAAATTCACTGGTTGCCCAAATCCGGCCGTCCATCCCGTTTACAATCTGTTTGGCAATAGCCAGCCCCAGCCCGCTGGACCCCTCAATTTTCCGCGCGGAATCCGCCCGGTAAAACCGGTCAAAGATATACGGCAGGTCCTCTTTTCGGATGCCCTCCCCATTGTCTGCAAATTCAATGATGACGGAGGAGGAGGTCTGCCGCAGCCGTACTGTAACTATGCCGGTTTCTTCCAGGATATGCTTGCGCGCATTGTCCAGAATGTTCTGCACCACCCGGCGGAAGCGCTTCGGGTCGACACTGACGAACACCTCTCCATCCAACTCATTGGACAGGGAAAGCTTCTTTTTCTCACGCTCGAATGCAAATGCGTTGTCCTCAACGGAAAAAGCGATATACTGACGGATGTTCACCCGTTCCATGTCGAAGGGCAGCTGGTTCAAATCCAGCTTGGAATAGAGCAGCAGATCCTCTATCATGGTTCCGATTAGCACCGTCTTGTCCACAGCCTTTTGCAGGTACATCCGCTGCTTTTCCGGCGTATCTGCCACACCGTCGAGTACGCCTTCAATATATCCCCGGACAGCGGTTACCGGCGTCTTTAAATCGTGCGAAATGCTCGAGAGCAAGAACTTTCGGTTATCGTCATATTTTTCCTGCTGAAAGACCGTTTCCTTCAGCCGCAGCCGCAAATGCTCCACCGTGCGGGACAGCTCCCGAATCTCCCCGTCCCCTTCCTCTGCAATTTCCGTATCCAATTCCCCGTCCGCCAGCCTTTCCGTTTCTTTCTTGAGCCGGACGACAGGCCTCACGATATTCTTCATATTAAAGGACTGCGCAATCACGCAGGCAATCAAAAAGGTGATCAAAAACACTGTTATGACAAATAAAATCAAATTTTTATAGAATCCTGTCAGGTCAAGAGAAGGCAGAAGCTGCAACACCTGGTAATACGCTCCCTGCTGCGATTTAAATTCGCTGGACGTTACCGTATACCTCATATTTTTGTGCTGTATTGCCCGCTTCTCCATTTTCAAGTCCATCAGAATGCTTTTTGCCTGCACCTCGCTGATTCCCAAGCTGCTGTACAACAGTCCGCCGTCCTGCATCACAATCACCTCAGACGAATACGCGCTGTCCGCGGGCAGTTTCTGCACCCGCATCGAAATATATCCGTACACCAGGCTGCAGCAGGAAGTAATCAGCACCGTAGCAATCAGGATGACGACATTCTGCACCAGTAAACGGTTGCGCAAACTCATAAACACCGCACCTCTTTCAGCGGGAGTTAAATATCCTTTTTGTCAAACAAATAATATCCTCCCGCAAAAAACATCATACCACAGCCGCATAAAATAAGCAAGACTCGCAAAATTTTGTGCCAGTTGACATAGCTCCCGATGAACAGGGTGTACCAGTCAAACATGGACGTGAAAAAGAAGCTCTGGTAATGCCCGAACACCATTCCCAGCCCGCTGAATACCAAAAAGGCGAAGACGGAAAGCAGGAACGCGCTCGCGGTCCCCTTGGTGATGTTCGCGACCACAATAACAAACAGCGCGAAGACAAATAGTGGCAGAAAGGAGGTGAGGTACGCCACAAAGACCTTACCCACGCTTAAGGACATTCCCTGAATCGCGAAAGATACCACCAGCGAAACAATCATGACAAACAACAAATCTGCCAGAATAAATGTCGCGGCAGCCAGCACCTTGGACGAGAATACCTTTATCCGCGAAACAGGCCGCGTAAGCGTCTGCTTGATGGTATGGTCCACAAATTCACCCGTAAACATATCGACGCACACAAACAGGGTAAACAGCGGAATCAGGGTGCAGTTCAGCACAGAAAGCACTAATATGGAGAATTCCGAGGTTCCCGTCACCTTAATTCCCATAAAATTATTCACGCCTGCGACAATCAGCCCCGCCAGAACAACCGACGCAATAGACAGAACCGCCGCTACGACAATTTTTTTCTTTTTTGAAATTTTATACAGCTCGTTGAGATATGCCGCCTTAAGCATCTGCACTTTCGCCCACCTCGCTCAAATAGTAATTTTCCAAAGAAGAATAGCTCTTCAAAATGTTTTCCATTGTCTCCACCGCCAGCAGCTTTCCGCCGTAAAGAATTCCAATCCTGCTGCAGGTCAACTCCACGTCGTGAATCAGATGGCTGGAGATGAAAAAAGTGGTGTTCCTCTCCTCTGCAAGGCGCAGAATCAGCTTGCGCATTTCCACCATGCCTTCCACATCCAGGCCATTGAGCGGCTCATCCAGAATCAAAATCTCCGGACGGGAAAGAATGGACAGCGCAATGCCCATCCGCTGGCGCATACCGAGTGAATAATTCTTTATTTTTTCATTTTTATATTTTAACATTCCTGTAATTTCCAAACATTCGTCAATCCGCTTTTCGTCTACATCGCTGTAAAAGCGGCCGCACATTTTCATATTTTCATAAGCAGTCATATACGGCACCGGACACACGTTTTCAATGATGCAGCCCACCTGTTCCATCGCCTTTTCATACTGCGAAAACACAGAAAATCCGTTGATTTTCACTTCTCCGCGGTCTGGTGCCATCAGCCCCGTCATAATTTTCATCGCCGTGGTTTTTCCCGCGCCGTTCGGCCCTAGAAAACCGAATATCTCCCCACGGTCCACCTCCAAATTAATATCGGTGATTCCCCTGTTGTTTTTATACTGCTTCGAAAGATTTTCAAGAATAATCGCCTTGTCCATACAAACAGTTCCTTTCTGAAACGAAAATGAAGCCGGAGTAATCCGTTATGTATTTTTCCGGCCAGCCTGCCGGATATCTTCCGCACCTGCATTGGATAGCAGCACCGTACCTATACGGTGCTGCAGCCTTAACCAAGGATGCTGTTACCTACGAATAATACTTGGTCTCTCAGGTGCTTATAATATTTTCCAGGCCAAGCATACGAAAGCCAAACATTGTGCCTAACCTAAGAAACAGGGAATGACGAAGGGGGGTGTCATTCCCTGTGAAGGTATGTCCACGGGCAAGTATATGTTAGAGCGGGACAGCCCATGAAGGTCCCAGCTCCCGGTTATTGGCTATTCAAATACTCTGATAAACTCTGGGTCAAATCCTGTTTCGTAGGAGAAGGTGCGGTAACCGTTCCCGTCCTTATCAAACTCCACATCCAGTTCCATTCTCAGGCCGCTCGCAATTCTGCCGGTCCTGTACATCACGCCGTACTTCTGTTCCCCATTATCGGTGTAAGAAATGGTGATGTCGCCGCCGTTTTTGCTCGGGCTACCTGTAAATTCAATGTTCCTCACATTTTCCGGTGCCGCGCCGTCGTTATAAACCTCATAGTATTTTCCGGTTAGATTGCCGTTTTCGTCAACAGACAGGATATCCAGCCGTCTCTCGCCGAGCTTCACAAACGAGTTGCTCTTTACTTCGACGATGTCGTTTTTATAGCTGCCCACATATTTTTCATCCAGACCCATACCGCCGTTTACGGAATATTCCGCGTTCTCGTCCGTCAGTTCCGGTGCTGTAACCGTTGTGTTTCCGATGTTTGATACGTCAAGCGAAATCTCCGCCTGGATTGTGTGGTCGTTTCCCTTGTCGTCCTTGCCCGTCAGAGATGCCGTCGCAATGACATTTTCCAGAATGCCGTCGCTGTTTTCGACTGCCTTGCCAGAAACCTCCCGCACAAAGATATCCTTCGTGATAGCCGGCAGTCCAAGCTCCTTCAAATAATGCGCTTCCATCACGGAGTACTTGAATCCAAACGCGGTAATCGCGTTTGCAAGTGTCGGAATCTGCGCTTCGGAAAGATTCATAATATACAGCTTTTTCCCTTCCGATTCCTCCATCTGGACAACGTCCTTTAAGCTGCCCACAAAGGCGTCAATAACCGCTTCCACGTCCTTTGCGTACTCCTCTTCGAACGGATTGTCAAGGACGGCATAATCCTGCTTGTTGCCTGCCGTGTTTCTCTGGTTCACCATGTACTTCTCGTCCTCGCCGCTTTTGTACACGTACATGTCGGCATTTTGGAAATTGTAGCTGTCCGTCACCGTTCCGTCCCGCTCCATAGAGGTGGATGTGGTCTCGACGCTCTGGCCTGCAATATCGAACTTCGACTCCGCCTGTTCCTTTGCAATATCCCTTTCATCCAGCTTAACGCTGACCGACGCATTCGCCGTAAAGTTATCGATATCCTTTGTCAGCTTTGCCATGGTGGTTTTCGCGGAGTTTTTCAGGCTGTTGTATCCGCTGCCGATGGCCACGTCCGCCATCGCCGAGGTCGCGAACACCAACGCTCCAACCGCAAACGCACAGGCCGCAGTTGCTTTCTTGCCCATCTTCATAATCACTTACCTCCTAAATTTGCTTTGCTTTTTTACCCATATTATCTGAAACTCGTAAACGCGTTTATCGGGTACATCATTATCATAACCGTTAATACTTGAATATCTATAAATGAAATCTTAACATTTTATTAAAACAACAGAAAGTTTCTATGACATCGTATTTTCTTCTACTCCGGTCATAACGTTTAAAGCAGAAAACCATCTGCCTATCAGCCGATATTCCCTTTACCGAAAATATTCTTGGAAGCACGGACGGAAAAAGCAGCAGCGGGGCCCAGAACTGTCGGCGCCTGCCTTTTCCCCTAACGGGAATTTTTCTAATGCAAACAACGAAACCCGGGAAAGAGCCTTCACGCTTTCTCGGGTTTATCACTTGTTTGGTTCCTATATACCGTTAGTGCGGATGCACCGTGATACAGTTGATGTTTCAGATTCTCCGGCCAGAAACGGTCCTTTACGCCTGAACTCTTAACTCTGCCTATAATCGAGCACACGCGGGGTTTTCTTCTCGCTGCGCGGCAGGCCGCCCTCCTCCAGAACCTCCACATCCATCAGAAGGCCAATTTTTGTTTTCATCTGCTTGCGTATCGTGTCAGCCAGTGCTGCCGCGCCGGCTGAATCCTGTTTTTCCACCCGAAGCATAATTGCATCCTTACCTTCTTTTCTATCCACCACCAGCTGGTATTCGGAACTGGCTCCTTCAATAGTCGCCAGGAGCATATCAATTTGGCTCGGGTAGATGTTGACGCCCTTGACCTTCACCATATCGTCCGTCCGCCCCTTAATTCGGTCGATCATCGGGTATGGCGAGCCGCAGGAACATTTGTGCGGAATGATGCGCGTCAAATCGTGCGTCCGGTACCTCACCAGCGGCGCGGCCTCCTTTTGCAGTGTCGTAATGACCAGCTCACCCCATTCGCCGTCAGGAAGTACCTCCCCAGTGATGCTGTCAATAATCTCAAAATAGACGAAATCATCCCAGTAATGCATTCCCTCATGCTTCTCGCAGTCAATCGCAATGCCAGGCCCGTAGACCTCTGTCAGTCCATAGATATCGAACAGCTCGATCTTCAGTTCCTTTTTAATGCGTTCCCGCATCAAATCACCCCAGCGCTCCGAGCCGATCACGCCTTTTTTCAGCTTGATTTTATCCATCAGCCCGCGCCTGTTCACTTCCTCTGCCAGCAGCAGCGCATACGAGGAGGTCGCACCGATAACCGTACTGCCCATGTCCACCATCATCTGCAGCTGCTTTTCCGTATTGCCCGGCCCCATTGGAAGTGCCATGGCACCCAGCTTTTCCGCGCCGGCCTGAAACCCGATCCCCGCCGTCCACAGGCCGTAGCCCGGCGTTATCTGAATCACGTCGTTTTCTGTGATACCCGCAGTCTCATAGCACCGCGCGAACATGGTCGCCCAATCGTCCACGTCCTTTCTGGTATAGGGAATGATAACCGGCATCCCCGTCGTCCCAGATGAGGAATGCACCCGCACCACCTTCGCCTGCGGTACAGACAGCAGTCCAAGCGGATATGCACGGCGCAAATCTGCCTTGTCAGAAAACGGCAGCCTGCGAAAATCTTCCATGGATGCAACCGTCCCTGCGTCCTTGAACAGCTCCCGGTAAAACGGGCTGTTTTCCTTGGCATAAGTAAATGTATTTTTCAATTTATTTAACATATTCACACCCCAGCTTCAGCGCTTTCAGATTCATTTCCAAAAACCTTTCCGGTATCAGCGTCTGCATCGCTCCCGCAATTTCCGTTTCCGAAAACGGCAACAGTCCGGCCCCCAGCGCCGCGCCCAACAGCACGACATTGATTGCTCTCACACTCCCCGCCTGCTCCGCCAGTTCGTATCCATCCACGAACAGGGCACCGGAAAGCGATCGTTTCATGGCTTCCTCATCGTATTCCATTCCGCCGAGTGTAACGGTGACAGGCTCGATCTTCTGCATATTGACGACCATTTTCCCATCCGGCTTCAGGCGGTCAACGTTCCGCGCCGCCTCCGCGTACTCGAAAGCAATCACCAAATCCGCGCTCCCCAACGGAATATACGGGCTGACGTCTTTCGAGTCGATTCTCACATGGCTCACGACACAGCCGCCCCGCTGCGCCATCCCGATGGTTTCCCCGGTCCGCGCAAACCGTCCGGCCTGCACCGCTGCCTCCGCCAGCAGCCGGGAAGTTAAAATCGTCCCTTGTCCGCCAACACCCGCAATCAAAATATCAAAGCTGTTCATCTGCGTTCTCCCCCTTCCGCTTTTCCATGCGCTTCATCCACAATCGCGCCAAAGGGACAAACTCCGGCGCACAGCCCGCATCCGTAGCACAGAGACGGTTCAATCTCCGCCTTGCCGTCCGCAGCTGCACGCATTGCGGGACAACCAAGCTCTTTTAAGCAGCGCCCACAGGCCTTGCACTGGTCCGTCACCACATAGTTTGTTTTCTTTTTAAACAGGGAGATGCAGGGTGCTTCAAACAGCACTGCGCTCACACCCGGCTGTTCTGCCGCACGGCGAACGGTTTCCACCGCTTTTACCTGGTCAAACGGATTCACGCGTTCTACAAACGTGACACCCAACGCCTTCAATAGGGCCGCGATATCAATCTTTGGCGATTCCCCGCCCATCATAGTTTTTCCAATGCCCGGATGCGGCTGGTGCCCTGTCATTGCCGTCGTCGAATTGTCCAACACGCACAGGGTGATGTCCGTCTGGTTATACAGCGCGTTTACCACCCCTGGTATTCCCGTGTGAAAAAAAGTGGAGTCCCCAATAAAAGCAAAATATTGCACGTCCGGCTCCGCCCGTTTCAAACCCTGGGCAATCGTAACGGATGCCCCCATGCACAGGCAGGTGTCGCACATGTCCAGCGGCTTTGCGTTTCCAAGCGTATAGCAGCCGATATCTCCAGTAAACACCGCTTTTTTTCCTTTCGCCGCACACTTCACCGCATAAAATGAAGCGCGGTGCGGACACCCGGCGCAAAGCACCGGAGGGCGCACCGGCAGGTTTTCCTGCGGCGCTTTTGCGTCCTGCGGCAGTTTCTTTCCTGTAAACCGTTCCAACGACATACGCACGATTTCAAAACCAAATTCCGACACCTTAGGCGTATGAGCGGTTTTTTTGCCCAAAATCTTTACATGCAGCCCGTGGCGGTAGGCAATTTCAATCAACCCTTCTTCTATGACCGGGTCGAGTTCTTCCACGACCAATACCTGCTCCACGCCGCTCAAAAAATCCAGAATCAATGCTTCCGGAAGCGGGAACGGGGTTGCAATTTTCAAAAATTTCAGGTCCAGTCCATAGGCGTCCATCACTTCTTTCGTGTACACCGCGCTGATACCGGAGGCAACGACTCCCAGCTTTCCATTCCCCACTACCTCGTTGAAGCGGTACGCAGAGAAATCTTCCGCAATCTGCGCCTGCTGTTCTTCTATAATGCCGTGGCGTTTTCGGGCCAACGGCGGAAATATGACAAACCGCGGGTCTTTTATAAACGCCCCCTCCGCAACCGGGTTCTTATCCTCCCGCACATTCACCGTTGAACAGCTATGGCAGATGCGTGTCGTCGGCCGCAGAAAGACTGGGACCCCATACCGTTCCGAGTATGCAAACGCATCCTGTATCATCTGATATGCTTCCTCCGGCGAGGACGGGTCAAACACTGGGATATTGGCGTATTTCCCAAAATGCCGCGTGTCCTGCTCCGTCTGTGAAGAAATCGGCCCCGGGTCGTCCGCGACTAGAATCACCATACCGCCCTTGATTCCTACGTAAACAAGGGACATCAGCGGGTCCGAGGCCACGTTCAGCCCGACCTGTTTCATAGTGACCATCGCACGCTTTCCCGCGTAGGACGCACCCGCCGCAATTTCAAGAGCCACCTTTTCGTTGACTGACCACTCGACATAGACGCTCCCGTCGTTATATTTTGCTACGGTCTCCAGCACCTCGGTCGAAGGCGTGCCAGGGTAGCCTGTCACAACCCCAACGCCCGCGGCTATCGCGCCGAGCCCAATCGCCTCATTGCCCATCAGCATCCTGTTCATCCGACAATTCCTCCTTGTAAATACCAAACCCTGCCGCGGCCTTACGAATAATACTCCGGCTAATTCCCGGCCTCCCACACATGACCGCAAAATCACAGAAAAAGCCCCTGCTTTCGCAAGCAGAGGCTGTTATGTACCTATAAAATACTACTCAACCGACACTCCACTCGTCTCGTCTGCGCTTTTCTCATCTACACTCATCTCTTTTTATTATATGCTTCTTCGGCAAATTTGTCAAGCAAAATTCGACAATCACAAGAAAAATACTCACTGGTTGTAATTTTTCAGGAATGCCGCCAGCCGTTCATTGCTGTTGTTGTGAAAAATTTCATCCGGCGTCCCCTGTGCGATAATCGTCCCTTTGTCCATAAAAATCACCTTCTTGGCTACGTCATGAGCAAACCGCATTTCGTGGGTGACAATGAGCAGCGTCATATTCTCGTCTGCCAACTTCCGGATAACGTTCAGCACTTCCCCCGTCAGCTCCGGGTCGAGCGCCGAGGTCGGTTCGTCGAACAGGAGCAAGTCCGGTTTGAGCGCCAGCGCCCGCGCAATCGCAACCCGCTGGGACTGTCCGCCGGACAACTCGAACGGGTACGCGTTTTCCTTCTCGGAAAGCCCGATTTGCGCAAGCAACTCCCGCGCAAGCTTTTTCGCCTCTTCGGAGGGCATGTTTTTCACAGTCATCGGCGCCGCCGTAATATTTTCAATCACCGACATGTGCGGAAAAAGGTTGAAGTTCTGGAATACCAATCCAATACGCAAATTGATATCCCGCAGCTTTCCCTTTGGCGCGTAAAGTGCACGGCCCGAGGCGTCATTTTCCACCATCACCTCGTCGCCAACCACAATCTTTCCCTTATCGATGTGTTCCAGCTGAGTCAGGCAGCGCAGAATCGTGCTTTTTCCGGAGCCAGAAGGCCCAATCAGCGCGACGGAATCTCCGTCGTTCACTTCGAAGCTGATTCCCTTCAAAACCTCAAGTCTGCCAAACCGCTTGTAAATATTCTCTACTCTGAGCATGTCCGTCTTCCTCCCTGCCGGTTTATTTGTAAT
>CABSKZ010000009.1 GCA_902478395.1 uncultured Eubacteriales bacterium
CCACAGCCGCAACAGGCAGGCGTGACTTGCTTGACAGCATCTGCTCCGCGCGAACGACAACTTCCGCTCCGTCTTCTCGCGCTGTGACAGCCATAGTATAGGGACGGACACTGTCCAGCCCGGCATTTTTCCACTCTACAAGCACAGAACCCCGGTCATTGTCAGTCAGCGGCCGCCAGACGGAAAGGTCCATCGGTGCGCTTAACAACTCTACACCGGAAGCCTTAATACTGTCGAAAAAGCCCTTTACTTTGTTAAAGCGGTAACAAAAGTCATCCCCTGTGATGACAACATGCATTGGCTCTTCGTTGAGTTCGAGTGTTTCTCCCCGGCACTCTTCCGTTTCCCCACGTACCGGAACATCCAGCAGGAACTGCTGGAAGCCCATTTCGTATCCGGCTTCCGCCCAGCATGTATCGCGCCGGAGCACAAAGGAAACCTCCAACGTACAGCCCCATTTGCAGGATGCGGGCAGCGAAAAGCCGAGTGCATACTCCCTCGCCTGTTTCGGCTCGATATCCGGCACAAAGTCTCCCTGACAAAGCGTTTCGCCATCTCTGACGACTTTCCAATTCAAACGGTAAACATTCAGGTTAATAAAATCAAACAGGTTCGTAATACGAATCGTGTCAGGTTCGATGAGCTTCGTTTTCATATACTGGTAGGTATACTTCATTTCTCTTGTAGCGGATTTTTCGCTTCTGTCCGGTGCGACCAGCCCATCTACGCAGAAATTGCCATCATTCGGCTGTTCCCCGAAATGACCGCCATATGTATACAGTTTCTCCCCGTTTTCCTCTATCATCATGCTGTGGTCCGCCCATTCCCAAACACAGCCGCCAATCAGGCGCGGATAACGGTAAATCATTTCCCAGTAATCCTTTAAATCTCCAGGGCCAGTCCCCATCGCGTGGGAATATTCGCACATGAAATAAGGCCGCGGGTCATTCTCTGCGTTTCTGCCCATTTCCTCCACAAGAGCGTAGCCGGGGTACATATTGCTGACGATATCAACTGTCATAGGGTTGCCTACATGGGAAGCCCCCTCGTAGTGAATTGGCCTCGAATCGCGCTGTTTGGTCCATGCCGCAATCGCGTCCTGGTTCACCCCGTAATCCGATTCATTCCCAAGCGACCAGCTGATGACACAGGGCTGGTTTTTGTCGCGTTCAACCATGCGCTGCATCCGATCCATATATGCGTCTTGCCAGCTTTCCATGTGGGACGGCCAGTTCTCATGCTGGTTGCCATAGGGCACGGCGAAGCCATGACACTCGATGTCTGTTTCGTCCATCAGGTAAAATCCGAACCGGTTGCACAGACGCAAAAACTCCGGTGTATTCGGATAATGTGAAGTACGGATACAGTTCACATTATGTCTTTTCATTTCCACGAGGTCTTTTATCATCGCGTCCAGCGGGGTTGTATGCCCCAAAACCGGATGCGTGTCGTGCCGGTTGACCCCCTTCAGCTTGACACTTACCCCGTTTATCAGCAATTCACACGCCGGAGAGATTTCTATTTTCCGGATGCCTACCTCCTGGCAGATAAATTCCCCATTGTATTCCAGCACTAGCTGATACAGGTTCGGCGTCTCGCTGTTCCACAAAAGCGCATTTTCTACAATATATTCTTCACGGTTTTCCCCAACAAGTTCGCCGGAGGGCGCATACAGTGCGCTGTATACCTTTTTGTCCGTCTCTACGCGGACAATTCCGGTCCGGCCGCCGTCTTTCACATCGGTTTTCACAAAGAAATCGGTCAAATGATCCTTTGCCCGCGCCAGCAGATACACATCGCGGAAGATGCCGGAAAGCCGGTAAAAATCCTGATCCTCCAGGTAACTCCCGTCGCACCATTTGAACACCTTAACGCGGATTTCGTTTTCCCCTTCCTTCAGATAATTGGTAATACAGAATTCTGACGGCAGGTGTGTCCCCTGACTATAGCCGACCTCTTCTCCATTGATATATAGGAAAAAGCAGGAGTTGACCCCCTCAAAATTCACATAAATTTCTTTTCCTTCCCATGCGTGCGGCACGCGGAAAGTCCGGCGGTACAGCCCAACAGGATTTTCCCTCGGCACGTACGGAGGATGGATAGGGTGCGGGTATGCCGCGTTCACATATTGCGGTGCACCGTAGCCATACACCTGCCAGTTCGACGGTACAGGAATGCTGTCCCAATCCACAACTTCCTCAGTGAATTCCAATGGATTATGAAAATACTTAAAATCCCAGTTTCCGTTCAGCAGCCGGAAAAGACCTGATGCTTCGCGAGTGCCTTTCCGCGCTTTTTCCATTGTTTCAAACGGTATGTAATACGCCCGGGGGTGTTCCCGGTTGACCTGTAAAAGCGTTTCATCCTCTATCCATCTCTGCATAGAAAGCCCTCCAAATTAAAGAAATTTGATTGTGCGAAGAACGGCGGAAGCAATGTTCCGCCGCACCAAAATATTTAAAATAATCCAGTTATTTTTCCGTCCGACCCTACATCAATATTGTTAGCCGCGGGCTGTTTCGGCAGACCCGGCATAGTCATTATGCTTCCTGCATAGACCGTCACGAACCCCGCCCCGGCAAACACCTTCGCCTCGCGGATCGTAATAGCAAACCCCTTCGGCCGCCCCAGAAGAGCCGCATCGTCAGACAGGGAATACTGTGTTTTGGCAACGCACACCGGTAGTCCGCCATATCCGTTTTGTTCCAGCAGGGCAAGCTGTTTTTCCGCAGCGGGCGTGTAAACCACTTCGCCAGCCCCGTAAATCTCCGCCGCAATGGTGCGGATTTTCTCCTTGAGCGGACAATTCAACGGGTAGATAGGAGAAAAGCGGTTCTCTCCTTCCTGCTGCTTCAGCACATCAACCAAAGTCCGGGCCAGCGCAGTTCCGCCTTCCCCGCCTTTGGCAAATACCTCGGAAAGTGCGTAAGACACGCCCATCTTTCGGCAGCATTCATCAACGACCGCCAGTTCTGCATCCGTATCCGTGTGGAAACGGTTGATTGCCACGACAACTGGAACACCGTATTTTCGCATATTTTCGACATGCGCCTCCAGGTTCACAATTCCCTTCTGCAAAGCCTGCACATTTTCTTCCGTTAGTTCCGCTTTTGGTACGCCTCCATTGTATTTCAACGCGCGAACCGTAGCAACGACAACCACCGCATCTGGATGAAATCCACCAGCTCGGCAGGTGATGTCCAGAAATTTTTCCGCTCCAAGGTCCGCTCCGAAGCCAGCCTCAGTGATGACATAATCAGCCAGCTTGAGCGCAAGCTTCGTAGCCTGAATGCTGTTGCAGCCATGGGCGATATTGGCAAACGGGCCGCCATGCATCAGGCAAGGGGTGTTTTCCAATGTCTGGACCAAATTCGGCTTTACGGCATCAGCCAACAGTGCGGCCATTGCGCCCTGTGCCTGTAAATCTGCCGCTTTGACCTCTTCCCCGCCATAGGTATACCCTACGACGATTCGTCCGAGCCGTTCTTTTAAATCCTCCAGATTTTCGGCAAGGCACAGAATTGCCATGACCTCGGATGCAACGGTAATAACAAATCCATCCTCACGCGGCAGGCCGTTCATTTTCCCGCCAAGCCCAACCACGATACTACGCAGAGCACGATCGTTCATATCCATCGCTCGTTTGAACACGATGCGTGCCGGATCGATACCAAGCACGTTTCCCTGCATAATGTGATTGTCCACCAATGCACAGAGCAAATTATTTGCCGCTGTAATGGCGTGCATATCGCCGGTGAAATGCAGGTTAATGTCCTCCATCGGGACGACCTGCGCATATCCGCCGCCGGCCGCGCCCCCCTTAATACCCATGACCGGGCCAAGCGATGGCTCACGAAGAGCAATAACCGCGTTTTCATGTATTCTTTCCATGGCCTGCCCAAGCCCGACTGTAGTAGTTGTTTTCCCTTCTCCTGCTGGGGTGGGGTTAATGGCCGTGACCAGAACCAGCTTCCCGTCTGGCTTATTCTTCACCCGCTCCCAGACGCCGCGGGAGAGCTTTGCTTTATACTTCCCATAGAATTCAAGGTCGTCCTCATGCAACCCCAGCTTCTCCGCCACATTCCGGATTGGTTGCATCTCCGCCTGCTGCGCAATTTCAATATCGGACAGCATATTACCCCACCTTTCCACGATTGCTTGTTTTCGTCATAAATTTTTCTTTTTCTATGATAAAACGCTCGTGCGTTCCGTCCGCAACCTGCCCCGCTTCGTCAAACACCGCGACAGAAAACACCAACCGGCGTCCGTCGATTTCCAGCAGTTCTGACTGCGCATAGGCCTTCATGCCCATCGGTGTGGCTGCAGTATGGCGGATGTTCACCAACGTGCCGACCGTCGCGCAGCCCTCCGCAAGATATGGCCTCACGCTTTTATCCGCTGTCTGCTCCATCAGCGCGATAACGTACGGCGTACCAAACACATCCAGCTCTCCGCTCGCCGCCATTTTCGCGCTGACCGAATGGTCGACTGTAATTTCAATTTTTCCCCGAATCCCCTTATGTAATGTGTGTTCCAAGCAAGTTTCCCCTTTCTGGTTTCGTAATTGTTTTGCGCAGGAAACGGTTTTCACAGGAATTGCCTGTGAAAACCGCCGCTTGTTGTTCCGGTTTTTACCCGTTCTGTTCCTTTTCTTGTTCTTCCTGCTGCTTTTTCTTTTCTTTTTCTACCTTTATCATATCATACAGGCACTGAAGCGCGTTCTGGATGCCGCCTTCCTCATCTATCAACCCATACCCCACCGCGTCCCCGCCTGAGATAATACAGCCGACATCGTTTGCCATTTCGCCGGTTTTCATCATCAGTTCTTCAAAGGTCTCCTTCGGGATGTGTGAGTTTTTCGTAACAAAATTCACGATTCTATCCTGCATTTTGTTCAGATACTCATACGTTTGCGGCACACCGATAATCAATCCGTTCATTCGGATTGGATGAATCGTCATCGTCGCGGACGGTACAATGAACGACCGCTTTGCGGAAACTGCAAGCGGCACGCCGATGCTGTGCCCGCCGCCGAGCACCAGTGATACAGTTGGCTTGCTCATACTCGAAATCATTTCCGCAATCGCAAGCCCCGCTTCCACGTCACCACCTACCGTGTTGAGCAGCACGATAAGCCCGTCCACTCGTTCGTCCTCTTCAATGGAGACCAAAAGCGGAATCACATGCTCGTACTTCGTCGTCTTATTTTGCGGCGGCAAAAGCATATGGCCCTCCACCTGCCCGACTATCGTAAGACAGTGGATATTTCCGTTGCTGTTTTTGATATTACTGGTGCCGAAATCCTTGATATTTTCCGTATTTTCCGATACCTGTTCCTCAGGATTGCCCTTTGGCTGGTCATTGTTATTCTCCATGCTTCAAACTCCCTCTGTTTTTGTCTACCTCTATTATGTAACATCGGGAATTTTTTTATGTATTGGATTTACCAGCGGTCCCAGTGCAAGACCTCCTCCAACGTTTTTTTCTGCGTGCTTGCTTCCCCGTCCGCGTAGCCAATCGCAATACAGGCAATCAACTTCACCGTTTCCGGCACGCCGAGCAACCGTTCAATATCCGCAGCATATTCCTTGCCGTGCCCGCAAACCCAGCACGAACCAAGTCCATATGCTTTTGCGGCAAGCAAAATGTTCTGCGCAGCGGCGGAGCCATCCTCCAGCATATATTTGGATTCTTCTGCTAAAACCACCACACAGGCTGCAGCATCTCGAATAAATTTTCCATACTCACAGATGTCCGCTATTTTCTCCTTCATTCCTTTTTCCATTACCGCCACGAATCGGCAGGGCTGCACATTTCTGCCGGAAGCCGCGAGATGCCCGCAGTCCACAATATCTTCAATCACACGCTTTTCAACAGGCTTATCCTGATACTTTCTGACGCTTCTTCTCGTTTTCAAAACTGTAATCGCATCCATTTGCCTATCTCCTTCCGTATTGATGTTTATCCTATTATATCGCTTCTTCCCATCATTTTCAATATTTTTTCTTGAAAACAAAGCAGATTAATTAAAACGGTGCTGGCAGAAGCAACAAATGCCTTTTACTATAAATTTTTCCAAATCACATTTAGCTTTTACAGTGATGCCCCTCCGGCCCGATTAACCTCTCTCCAAAGCGCCCCATCTATCCGACGATGTTCGATTTTGTTTGTGTAAGGCGCACATTTTACGCACTTGTGCGCTATCTTCAGCATACACCATACAAATTCTGATCAATTGCCGGTTTCACCTTTTTGTATCTTAAAAAAATCGACACAAACTGCACTAAAAGTATAGTTATTGATTCTTCTTATCTTCCGGGGTGATTGTTATAATAAAAACAGGAGGAATTTTTTTAAATTTATGTACACTATGTAAAGAAAGGTAGAGAAGAACATGAACAAAAAGACAAATCACCACAAACTGATTGCGGCTGTGCTGACAGTAGCAATGTTGTTTACGGTTTTCGTACCGACATTTGCCGATACAGACGGCACAGACGCCACCACCGGCGCAGCTGCTACAGCCACACCGGCGGCATCCGCCGAACCAGTTCCATCGGAATCGCCTGTTCCTACAGCGGCTCCGTCCGTTGAGACAGACGCTCCGACACTAAGCACCACCGGTTTTTCAGATGTAAAAGGTACAGCCTGCGAAAGGGCCGTACAAAGAATGGTCGCCCTGGGAATTGTCAATGGCTTTGACGATGGCACCTTCCAGCCGGAAAAAAATGTAACGCGCGCGGAGTTCGCAACCATGTTGACCCGCATGATGAATATGGACGCAAATTCCATGATGACAGGCGCTTCCCCATTCTCCGATGTAGCGGATAACCACTGGGCTGCCGGTTCCATAAAAATCATCAGCGACCTTGGCTGGGTCAACGGTGTAGGAGGAGGAAAATTCGAGCCGGAAAGCTTCGTTACTTTTGAACAGGCCACCAAGGTTGTTATGATGATGCTCGGCTATGACCCGCTTATCGCGAAGCCAGCCGCTGGAGAAGCGTGGTATACAGGATATATGGTTATGGGCGCCAAAACTGGCTTCTTAAAAGGTGTGAACCCTGTTACCGGCAAAGCCGCTACACGCGGTGAGCTGACCATCATGCTGGATAACGCTTTGGAAATCGACATGGTGGAGGAAACGGAAACCGGCCGTTATGAAATTCAGAAGAACACCAACCTGCTCGGTTCCCTGCTCTACGACGGGGCTGAAATCAAGGGCATCCTCCAGGCAACGGATAAGGCTTCCATTGTCGGCACCACCAGCCTCCGCAACAACCAAGTCATGATTGGCGGTTACATATACGACGCTGGCACGACCAACGCGCGGGATTACATCGGTATGCAGGTCCGTTTCTTTGTAAAGGAAATTGACGGCGAGGATGTCATCACCGGAATTTACCCGGTAACCGGCAAGAACAATATTGTAGAGCTGTCAGGCGCAGACATCTACAATGTAACCTCCTCAAAGGTTGAATACTATGATGAGAACGACGACGAACAGGATGTTTCCCTTGCGGATGGAATGCCGATTATCTACAACAATCAGCTTTCTCTGTACAGTGCAGAAACCGCATTAAAGAATCCCTCCGCGCAGGTCCGCCTGATTGACAACAATGATGACGATGTTTTTGAGGTTGCCGTTATCCGGGCATTTGAAATCGGAACGGTTCAGAAAATCAACACCTATGATGACAAAATTTATTTAAAGGGTACTTTGAAGAATGGCAAAAATACCATCGAAGTCCGTGACACCAACAAGATCAAAGTAAAGCTTTATACCTATGACGGACAACCCGCCTCACTGGAAGATTTCTCCGAGGAAGACACGATTTGTGAAATCTATACCAACGAGGATTCCTCCTACATCGAAGTGTACAAGCTCGATGAAACCATCTCTGGCACCGTTACGCAGATGTCCGGCGACGGGTATATTACAATTGACGATACGGGATATCGGATTGAAGAAGACGCGACGGGTTTTCTAGTCTCCGTCAATGATATTTTTGCAGGCAACGAGTATGTATTTACTCTGTCGAGAGGCGGAAAAATCGTATACGCCGACGAAAATCTGAGTGCTGGCAATTACAAATTCGGGTATGTTTACGCGATGGACAACCGCTCCGGTGTTTCCTCCATCACCAAAGACGTAAAACTGAAAATTGTAACTGGCAGCACCGTGGAACGCGTAAAAGAAAATGACAGATATTATATGAAGGCAAAGGATAAGCAGGTGATTTCCACCCTAGAGCTTGCCGACAAGGTCAGGGTGAACAACGTGTCGGTAACCTCGGATAAGGTTCTGGAAAAAATCGAGACTGGACGCGTCATCAAATACACCACCAATGGAGAAGGAAAAATCTCCAAAATCGAAACCTGCCAGTATAACAGCACCCCAGAACTGACGAAGCGCAGCTTCAATGCGGAACAGCTCGTATTTGGCGGCTCGAATGGCGGTTCCTTCGGAATCGACGAAGATACGGTTGTATTTTTCCTTCCGAAGGGCATCGATGAATATGATTTTTACGCGGAAATGAAATTTACAACTGGCACCTATGAAACTATCGCGTTTGACAAAGATTCCTCCGATTTCAGTGCAGACGCGGTTGTTTTCCAGACGGACATCGATTCAAATGCCGGCCAGTATTTTGCAGCTGATGAAGATATTAAAATCGTGCAAAATGTTACAGAGGGCATTAACGAGAACGGTGAAAGCTATTATCGTGTTTCCGGCTACTCTAATGGCAAGCCGTTCGATTTGAAAAGTTCTCCTCGCAGCGATGCGGCCAATGCGGTTTTAGCGGATGTTAAGATTGGCGATATCATTTACTATACGACCGACTTTGACGGTTACATCAACAGCGTTGAAAAAATTCAGCTGCAAAGCGGTTTTTCAAAGGTTGAACTCTCTCCGTCCCTGGGATACTACAAATATCAGCCGTCGTCTGATACAACGCAGGTTTACGGCATTGTAACCCAGGTTAAGGGAAAATATTTGGGGGATACCGACACCAAATACACCAACCGGCTGTTGATCAGCACCAACAAGGACGCGTCCGGTGCGGAAGAATATAAAATGTCTCTGGACGAAAATAATATGAGCTACGTGTATATTTATGACTACAAGAAGGGCGACATCATTCCGGCGGAAATTGAAGATATTCAAGGCTCCGACACGGTCGGAATTGAAGATGCATCCCGCGTATTCCTGTATTCGAGAAATTCCACAACGGATGCCAACCAAGTCGCAAAAATTGCGATCATTGTCAGATAGCGAACCGCATATGCTCATATTCTAGTAGAAAGGCGAATGATTATGAATAAAACACCAAGAAAAATCTTAGCTCTTATCGCCGCGCTATCCCTGCTGTCTCCCACTGCCGCGTTCGCGCAGCCCACACAGCAGCCCGGACCGGAAACGCTCTCCATCAATGAATCAGCAGCGGCGGATGTCACCCCACCGGAAAAACTGGGGGACATCGACTTTGAAGAAATTACCGGAGGCAGCACTTATACCGATGCTGGCAAAACGGTTTACACGCTCGGAAAAAACGCTGACGGAATGACAAAGGACATATTAGACTTGCCAACTGCATTGGCAGATGGTACCCCAATTACCTGGACGGCAAGCCATGAAAAATCTGTGTTCTTTTTACAGGGCAAGGCGTATATTCTTCCGCAATCGTTCGATTTAATCTGTACCATCACGGCTAAAGCAGGCTCATCACGCAAAGAATATTCTCTTGAAATTAACAAGCCGGAAAACTATGAGCCGGATTACATGGTCAACGAGGATTTTGATGACGTGGAGGAAAACGGTTTGCCCACAGGTAAAACACCTGCTGGAACTGAAATCTGGAGACCGGATACGCCTTTTTCCCCATCAAAAAGTTACAGAGGTGTTGTGAGCGAAAATGCTTATAGTGGTAAAAGTCTAAAATTTACAAATACTGTTCTAAAAACAGATAGCTCACATTCATTAATGCATATGAAATTTGACAACACGAATAAAGAAACGATCATATTCGATTTTAAATGCTATAGCGAGGAGGGAACAGCCGCAGCTTGGGCGCAGGGTTCCAGCACTTCAAATGGTTTTGATGCTAGTAATGTTATTTATCGCCTCCAGCCACGGCCTGGTGACATGATTGTTGCGTACAGCAATACAAGTTTATCAGTTCCTGCAGAAGGATGGAATGAATGGAAAATGGTGGTTGATTCAAACGCTGACTTTTCAATGGACTTTTACCATGGAAAAAGCAGAGTGGGAACAAAGCTTAATAAAAGGGACAAGACCACTGCGTACGGCGGTGTCGCCATTGGGCTTACCCAGGATCAGAAAGGAACCGTCTATTTCGACGATATCAAGGTATATGCAGACCCCGTCGGTTCTATTCGAAAAGAAGTGAATACCCTTGATCGTTCTATTTTCAGCAATGTGTCTTCAGATATCAAAATGCCATATCTAGATACCGTTAACATAGCCTGGGTTTCTTCCAATCCAGATATCGTTTCTGCTGACGGTATCGTAAATCCCCCGACAGAGGGGGCGGACATCCAGACTGTCCCACTTTATGCGATTGCGGAAAAAGATGGCATTAAAACGGTAGAACAGTTTGATGTAACGGTACTGCGCCAAAAATCCGACGCAGAATGCGTCGAGGCCGATTATGCCTCCCTCACACTGAATACTGAAGGACTTTTACTAAAGCCCAGCGTCGAATTGCCATCCATCGGCTTTTACGACTCTGAAATTCAGTGGACTTCGAGTCATCCGGAAATTATAGACCCAACAACCCGTACCGTTACCCGTCCGGCATATACCAATCGCGCGGTAACACCGGTGACGCTGACAGCAGTTGTAAGAAAGGGAGACGCTTCCAGTGAACCAAAGGAATTTACCTTTATGGTCCCAGAAATGAATTATGCCCTCACTGCGTCTGCAAAAGCCGACACCGCTTTGGACGGATACGAAGCAACCGCTGCAATCGATAACGATACTGCGACAGTTTGGAAACCGATTCCGGGAGAAACCAAAAAACCCTATCTGGAACTGACATTCCCAGGTATCATCAAGGTCAACCGGATTGATTTGGCTGGCCTGACAGGGACTGCAAGCGTATCTTATTCACGTGATGCAATGCAGTATGAAACACTCGGTTCTATCAATGGAGACAAAACATTTGAACTGGACGACTTTATTGAGTTCCGCAACCTGCGGCTTGAATGGAACAACAGTGAAAACGCAGGAGTCGGGGAAGTCAGTGTCTATCAGATACCCAACGATTTAACAGACTGCAATGCCGCAGCCAAGGAAATTATGAAAGAGTTGGGTTCCCTCTATGGCTTGACAGAAGATGTGAAGCTGGTGATTTCCGGTCCGTATGATACAACTGTTAGCTGGGAATCTTCTGAACCATCCGTATTCACAAACACTGGACATGTAATCCGTCCGTCAGGCAGCGATGTGTCTTTTACCGTGAAGATGATAGTGCAGAAAGGCGAGGCCGTTGCTTCCTTTACAATCCCTGGCAGTGTGAAGGCGTTGCGTTCCGGCAGCTCAGGCGGTAGCGGCGGCGGAAGCTCGACTGGTTCAAGGCCCGGCAGCTCATCAGGAAATTTCTCGGGCGGCACAGTAGCTGCTGTATCACCTTCCCCCTCACCCGACAATTCGCCTGAGGCAGAAGACGTATTTTCAGACCTTGACGAAGCGGCATGGGCAAAGGACTACATCAACGCATTTTATTCAGCAGGATATATCAACGGAGTAGGCGAAAACAGATTTGAGCCAAACCGCACGATAACTCGTGAAGAATTTTTAAAATTGCTGGTGAGCGCGCTGGATTTACCACTCACAGATAAAGCGGACCTCACCTTCGGCGATGTGCCGCAGGATGCCTGGTACTACGATTATGTTGCAGCTGCTGTAGCACTTGGAATCACAAACGGCCAGAGTGCTTCCAGCTTTGGAACGGGAAGCCCGATTTCACGGCAGGATATGTGCGTTATGACCGTTAAGGCTGCGGCTATAAAAAATATTACACTGACAAGCCAGGAAACAAGTTTTGCAGACAGCGCACAAATCGCGTCTTATGCAAAGGACAGTGTAAATACCCTATTCGGTTCCGGAGTAATTTCCGGTTACGGCGATAATTCCTTCAACCCCGAAGGACAAAGCTCCCGAGCCGAGGCCGTTACGGTATTGTACCGGCTGCTCCACTAACACCGTATGGCGAAAGGAAGGATACAATTTATGAAACGAAAGAAACTCATTTCCACGCTGCTCAGCCTGGTATTTCTGCTCGGCCTGCTGCCGGCAGCATCCGGCTTTGCAGCTTCAGCGCCGGACAGCCTGGACGCGATTGATTTTGCGGCAATTGCCGGCGCAGAACTGGACGCGTCCGTAAATGCTTACCCGCTAGTGAACGAAACGCTTGATTTGCCGTCTGCGCTTTCAGACGGAACGGCCATTTCGTGGTCGACAAATAACATCAACGCAATTTTACTGGTAAATGGAAAAGGTTACCCGATGCCGCAGGCTTATGACATTATTTTTGAACTGACCGCGGCAGCCGGCTCCGCCACGAAAAAATTTCCAGTCAGCCTGGCGAAACCGGACGGCTATACGCCCGATTATATAGTAAATGAAGACTTTGAAACAACCGACGTAACACCAGAAGGCGCCATGCCCAACACGGAGTTGTCTGGAATCAAAGTCTGGCAGAAAACGAACACGTACAAAGGCGCGCCGGCTGCTTTTACCGGCGTAGCCTATGAAAAAGGAACCGAAGGAAACAAAGTGATGGTTTCAGAAGTCAATTCCGCACCTACAGAGGGGTCAGGAGATGCATCAATCCAATTCAATTTTCCCGGCTCTGATACGGAACGTGTAATTGTGGAGTTCAAAAGCTTTGCCGATTCCGGAAACTATTCAAACAACTGGGGATTGCCCACCAACGGAAATACCGTTGATTTTTATAACCAATTTTTCCGCTTGCCGCAGCGCAGAGGAGAAATAATTATTCAAACTCAAAAGGATTCTGATATAAACATTTCCACAATTGCTGGTAAGCTGAATGCGTTTCGGGTTGTCGCTGATACGGCAAATAATGAAATGGATTTTTATGCCGAAAATGTTACCTATGCGAACGCGATAAAACCTAAAACCCTGGATACTTCCTTTAATCGCATCATGTTCGGTTATACCAACAATGCTGTGGGAAAATATCTCCTTGATGATGTTCGGATGTATATTGACCCCGCCAGTGAAATCAGGCAGGCCTTGAAGCAAATCGATACATCATCATTTGATAATGTGACGAATGATATTCTCCTTCCCACCGAAATAGATGGGAAAACCGTCACCTGGCACAGTTCCAATCCGTCTGTCCTCACTGATTCCGGTGAGGTTACCCGCCCGCCGATTGGTGGTGACATCGCCGAAGTTAATCTTTACGCCATAGGCGAACGGGATGGAATCAAATCCGCCGTTAAGCCATTCAAGGTGACTGTATTGCCGCAAACAGACGTCCGCCTATATCTTGACCAAATTGATATGGACGCCATTGTTGCACCTCAGACGACGGATAATATTACCTCTCATTTTACACTGTTAGAACAAGTAGCTGGTTATGAAATCGAATGGGAGTCCTCTAACTCAGACGTAATTAAGATTGAAAACGGCTATGATGCAAAAATATTTCGTCCGGATGTGAAAACCGATGTTACACTGACTGCCACCATTTATCTGGATGGAATTCCGGGCAGCAAAGCCTTCCCGCTTTCTGTACAGGCAAGGGGAGCCGGAGAGGAACTTTCTCTCGATCTGGGGGAAATTTCAGGGCAGAATATCAACGAACTTGAAAACGATTTTACGCTTCCCACCACAACACCGGACGGAGACACCATCATCTGGAAAACCAGTAACCCAGAGGTTTTGTTTATCAGTTCGGCAAACGAAGCGCTGCTTTCTCCGCGGGAAACAGCGGTGACGGCCCGCTTAACTGCAAATGTTGATAAGGGCGGCTATTATCTGGCACAAACCTTTGACATTACGCTAAAGCCCGTAACATTCGAACGGGAATTTTTGGTTGATAACAACTTCGATTCCGTACCGGATGGTGAACTTCCGGATGACGGACTTCTGGAGGATGGCGCGACCCCTGTCTGGGCACGCGATGACAAAAGTAACCAGGCATTTATCGGCGCTGTTAGCGACCCTGACTATCCGGAACGCGGACAGGTTATGCTCGCTTCAAACACTGATGGTAAAACAGGCGCTGCGCTGCTCCATCTCAACTTCGATTCACCAGCAATCGGCGTAACGGTTTTGGAGTATGACTTCCGTGCAAAAGCTAATAAAGCCCATGCCCATATGTGGCCGACAGGCGGACATACAACCGTCTTGGTCGACAACTATGTTATGGTAAGAATGCCGACAAAAGAAGGGCAGATTGTTTTACAGCCGAAAAGTGTCACTGACAGTAATGTGAATATTAATTATCCTACAACCCGTGTAGTCGATGGAAAGACAATACCTTGGGATTATCACACGGTCAAACTGGTCGCCAACGCTTCCAATAAAACCTTCCAGTTCTGGCTGGACGGTACGCAACGTTCAGTGACCGCAAATGGACAGACATATTGGGATATTCCCGGCAATTCAACCATGACCTACCTGGCTCATATGCAGTTCGGCGGCAATCCTGACGCCGTCGGCTCCATCTATGTCGATAATGTCAAGGTATGGGTAGAGCCATTGCCAACAGTTGAGTCCTATGCTGCCAGTATTGATTTGGGCGATATTGACCATGTGGCACAGAACTTGGATTTATTGACCGAAACCAATGTCGGCGACGCGCCGATTGAATGGGTCAGCAGCAATCCTGATATCATCCGGCCTGACGGCAATGGGACTGGAATTGTGACGCGGCCCGCATCGGATGAAGCAGATGCGAAGGTAACACTCGGAGCGCTTGTAACGAGCGGCAATATCCGTGTTTACCGTGAATTTGAGGTAACCGTGCTTCGCGAACGCAATGACCAGGAATCTGTTGAGATTGACAAAGAGGCATTGACTCTTGACACAACCGGTTTGCTGCTTGCGAACCGCATCGAATTGCCGGTTGCCGGAAATACCGGAACGGAAATTACCTGGTCAAGCGACAGGCCTGACCTGATTGATACCAGCAAAATTTATTCTGAAACCGATGAAAATACCGGAAAAGTACATTATTATGTTGATGTGTCCCGTCCGGAATGGAATGACCGAAAAATTGAAGACTGCAATTTAACCGCAACAATTTCAAAAGGCGCTGTCAGCGATACAAAGGTATTCCAGTTTCATGTTCCGGAAATGAATTATTCCCTAGAAGCAATCGCATCCGGGTCTTCACAGTCCGGAAGCAAGCGGTTTGAGTTTGCCATTGACAATGACCTAAGCACTTCCTGGGAAGAAACAGATGAAAACATTAAAGAGCCATATTTGGTTGTCGATTTTCAAAAAGCTGTTGACATCAACATGCTGCAAATTTCCGGCGTAACCGGTTCACCGGAAATTTCCTACTCCATTGACGGCATCAATTATAAGCGTCTCTCCTCTGTTTCACCTGGTGAGTCAAAGCTTGAGCTTGACCAACAATATACCATGCGGTATCTTAAATTACAGTGGAGCCAGAGACTGACAGCAGGTGTAAGCGAAATCAGTGCATATAATATTTCCAGTGATAAACAGGATGCGGAGTATGACGCAAAAACAGCACTGAATGCAATTCGGGCGAAACTGGCCAATCTCACCTCAGACGTGACACTTCCGGCGGCAGGAGAACGCGGCTCTGTTCTGACATGGGTTTCGTCCAACCCGTCGGTATTGTCAAATACCGGAGACTTTACAAAGCCTTCCAGTTCTACAAATGGCACGCTGACCGTCACAGCTGTTAAGAACGGAGAATCTGTCTCCTTGAGCCAGGCCTTCTATGCGCCTGGTGCGGGTGGTTCTGGCGGCAGCTCCGGTGGCGGCGGTGGCGGTTATCCCGGAAGCTCGACCGGAAATATTTCCGGCGGAATCGTTTCCGGTGTGACGCCGGACGAGACAGATCCCGAACCGGGTTCTGATACGTTCAACGACATCAATGATGCCGCCTGGGCCGCTGACTACATCAAGGCCTTTGCTTCCCTGGGTTATATTGACGGCGTCGGCAATCATAACTTTGAGCCGAACCGGACCATTACCCGGGAGGAATTCCTGAAATTGCTGATGAACGCACTGGAACTGCCCACCACGGAAAAGGCGGAAATTCACTTCGCCGACGTTCCGGGCGGCGCATGGTACTACGATTATGTTGCTGCAGCCGTTGGGCTGGGTATTGTCAAAGGACAAAGTGAAACCAGCTTTGGTTCCGGCGAGCCGATTACCCGACAGGATATGTGTGTGATGACGGCAAAGGCTGCGGAAATCAAAGCAATTACATTAACAAGCTCCGCAGTCGATTTTGCGGACAAAGATACCATAGCCCCATACGCGAGCGACAGCGTCTCCGCACTTTACGGCTCCGGTATTCTGTCAGGTTATGAGGACAGCACCTTCCGCCCATTAGGAAACAGCACCAGGGCTGAAGCCGTCGCCGTTCTGTACCGGCTGAAACATTAAGCCGCATAGCGAAAGGAAGGTTAATACTTATGAAACGAAACAAATTACTGTGCCTGCTGCTTACACTCGTATTTGTGACCGGTCTCATGCCGGTCACAGCGACTTTCGCAATCAGCGGGGAGGAATACCCGTCCATTTTTGAGGATGCGGAGCGCAACCGGATGAGTGACGAGGAATTTTTCGGCATCTGGGATGCCGAGACCAATGACTGGAAAGTTGAAACTGTTACAGATGAAGACGGCAAGGAATCCACTATCATATGGAATGGAAAAATCAATTACGATTACAGTAAGGATTTAACAGATACGTTCAATTATGTCAAGGCTGGTGACTATTACAACGCCAGAGTGGCCCTGATGGTTTATTACAAAAACAGAAACCTGAAATATCCTGTTGCAACAAGTAGGAATCAGGCTGCTGCAGAGCTTTTGGACAATAATGTCCATTACTCCGAAATTACTCCGATTGTCAACTTCAAGATGAAAACAGAGCCGCAATTCTATGAATTTGATGTCAGCTCCATCGTAAGAGGCGGAAACAACGCGTTTATGCTGGCCTCCATCAAACGAGACGGCAAGGTGGGAACGGAATCCATCGCTTCTTTTAATTCCAAAGAGTCAGGCGTCAACGTCCCAACGTTGACGGTTACGCAAGGTAAGACTACTACAGAATTAAAAGTTGAGCAGGACATGTATGTCCGTGCGGGCGTTAAATATCAAACGAAAAACTTTGGCCTGGAGCCGACGCTGGAGGTCAGCGAAGCTGCGCCTGCATCTGATTCAGTCGTTTACGACGCAGGAACGCGGATCTCCTATTTCCGGTTCGATTTAAACCAACTCCCTTCCGATGAGGCGGTTACCCGCGCGACCTTAAAATTATATGGTTCCTGTACGGAGGAAGACAAAGAAATCGCGTTGCTGCAAACACCTGAAAAATCCTGGAAGGAAGCCAACGACAATTTCAATTCTGTCGCGCTTCGTTTGCTGAACTACAACGGAATAGAAGGCGGCTATAACTGGAACAGAGCTTTGCAGCCAGGCGCTACCCATGGCCAGTACTGGAACGTACAGACCCGTCTGTGGACGCTGAACACTTTGTTTGCCGAATACAACGCGACAGGGGACGAATATTGGGCTAAACGCGGCATTGAAATGTATCTGGATTTTATCGGTGACCACGGTGGTATCTTATATGGTGGCAATGGCCACCAGCTTGACGAGAAACTCAACGCAGCTTTTCGTGGAAATGCCTACTCCATCCAGGGATTCTTCAGCGCGTTGAAAAGTAATGTAATCGATGGCGCGGCTTTTTCCTCCCTGATTAAATTCATGTATCAGGAACCAAGCGGGCTGGTCTTCCCTGACGAGGCAAACTGGGATCGTCTAAATAAAAATGGTCTCGCATTCCAGCTCGCCTCCATTTTATACTACTGCGCTTATTTCCCGGAATTCCGGGAGCGGGATTACTGGCTGGAACGTTCGGAGGAACGCGCTCACCATTTCCTGGAAATGTCCTTTAATGATGACGGTTCCTATAACGAGAGTACCTCCGGTTACGATATCTCCGTATTGGGTTCTATGGCAGAAATGTTCAATACTGCGGAAATTGGTAACTTTGAAATGTCAGAGGAATTCACGCAGATATTCGCTGAGTTTGCCAAGTCGCAAATGAATCTTGCAAAGCCAAACGGCGCGCAGTTTCAATGGGGCGACGGCGGTGCAAACGGTAATATCCGATCCATCATTGCGAAAGCAGCCGATCTTTTAGATGACCCCTATCTAACATATTATGGCTCTAACGGAGCAGATGGAACTGTGCCTCCATACACCTCCTTCGTCCATAAAACCGGCGCATTGGGAATGATGCGCTCTGGCTGGGATACACAGGCAACCGAGATGTTTCTGATAAACCGTCAGGGCGGAAACCATTCCCACAACCATACGGGAGCAGTTGCGCTGTACGCTTATGGAAGAGATTTGCTGGTTGATACCGGAACCTCCTCCTACGACGGGCGTGACTCAGCCGTTGCGTGGCAGGGCGGAAAAACGGAATCGCACAACACCATCGATATTGACAACCTTGGGCAGAACAAACCGGCCAATCCGATTTTAAACGATACAGACATGTATATCAATAAACAAATCGATTTTTGGACAGGGAAAGCAAAAGCCTACGATTATATCCCCCAAGAACGGAACGTCCTTTATCTAAAAAATCGGAATTTCTTCGTCGTTTCAGATTATTTGGTTGATGAAGAGGGCAAGTCAAGAACCTATACGCAGAATTGGCATATGCCTTCCGACGCGGTTGATACCTATGTAGACGGAGAGCTTGTAAAAGCCTACGGCCCGACAATGGACGAAACAACCGGCATTTCCAAAACCAATTACCCAACGGGAGGAAATCTTCTGATTATCCCGACCGCGGTCGATAAGCTGGATTCCATGGGGTTGAAGCTGAACCCATTGAACCGGAAGCATACCTTCTATTCCAAGCAATCAAGTGATACTGCGGCATTCAACACCATCCTGTATCCGTATCAGGGCAATACCGCACCAAATATTAAACTGACAGATTTAGCACTGAATGACGTAACGGACGATTCCGCCTCCGCTTTCCAGTTGGATTATGACGACGGCGCAACCGGCCTGATTTACTTCAATCACGACGATACTGCTTCAAGACGGGTGGGAATTTATGATACGGATGCGTCCTCCATCTATGTAGAGCAGAATTATAATGGTGCGACAACCCTGTATACTGCTACCGATTTTAAAACACTGAATAAAAACAGCGAGCCGATGCTGACCGCAAACAGGAAAATGACGGATGTGTCCGTGTCTATATCCGGAACGACCGCTGAAGTCGTCACTTCCGACAACTTTGATATGGACCATGATTATCTCCTCATCTATGCGCCAAATGTCAATGAGGTTAAGTTCAATGATGACCCCATCAAATATGCGAAAATCGGCGACAATATTTTGATCGGTTCCTACAGTGTTGACCTTGTCCCGAAACACAACCCGGACGGGACCAGTTACGCCACACTGCCGGAAATTAATATCAACTATCCGCTGGAGCTTGAGGATGATTTAATTTATGTGAATTTCTACCTTCCAGCCGGAACAACGTTAACCGCGGATAAAGACTGGGATGGTAAATTGTTGATTTCCCGGTTGATTGAAACGGATAAATCGTGGGCAGGCGTCATAAAAATGGACGGCTATACCACTGACAAAACGCTTCAGGTGACCATTCCGGATAAATATAATTTTGAGCTGGAGCAGTTGATTAATGGAAAGCACGTAGCCCCCACTGTTGCTGTTTCCTCTGCAGAGGATGCAGAGGCACAACTATCCACAGACGAATTGGGCTACAATGGTTCGACCATATATTCAAAAAACTTGAGCAATATTTATCTGACTGCGGATATGACCCCTGTAGAACCGGGACCGGATAAAAAACCAAGTGGTTCTGGTGGCGGGAGCAGCGGGCATGTTACTGTCCCCGCGACACCAACGCCGTCTGCAATGCCTTCTGCTTCCCCTTCCGCAACGCCGAGCAGCACCCCGTCGGGTGAATTGGCAGACATCGAAGGGCATTGGGCAAAAGATGATATTCAGGAAATGTATGACAGAGGGTATGTCACCGGCATCGGAGAAAACCAGTTTGCTCCGGACCTTGCAATCACTCGTGGACAGTTTGCGGCCATTATCACAAGAATGCTAAAACTCCCGGAAGCTTCCTATGAAGGTATTTTCAATGACGTTGCTGAAAACAGCTGGTATGCAATACCAATTGAGGCCGCCGCACGTGCAGGTATCTTAAACGGTGTCGGAAACGGCGCATTCGACCCGGACCGTGCCATTACCCGCGGTCAAATGGCCAAAATTCTGACAAATGCCTACCAATATGCGGGTGGGCCGTCAACAGACCTGAAAGACATCACCTTTACCGATTCCGGACAATTTGCAGATTGGGAAATTCCGGGCATTATTCAGGCAAATACACTCGGATTAATGACAGGAAGGGACGATGGAAGCTTTGATAACCTCGCGTCGGCTACAAGAGCGGAAGCAACAGTAACCTTGAAACGCTTATTGGATTTAATTGAAGAATAGCCTTATAATCTTGCTTTGGTAGAACGTGATA
>CABSKZ010000010.1 GCA_902478395.1 uncultured Eubacteriales bacterium
GATATTAAAAAAGATAGATAGATTTTACATAAAGATATGCAATATGATTTTACTTTTTGATATGGCAAATATACAAAGCTGTTCTTGACGCACTATAGCATGTATGCTATATTTAGTTGAAATAGGACACAGCGGCCTATTGCCGGCATTTTTATTTCATAGCCGGACAAAGTCGTGTGAGGACAGGGGAGTGAGGGTATGAAAAAAATTAGTTTAAACGGTTTATGGCAAGGAAGATGCAGTGAGAAGCCTGAACTGTCGTTTCAGGGGAATGTGCCGGGAAGTGTACTTGATGATTTAATTCAGGCGGGCTATACGGAAAGCGACATATTTTACCGCGCGAATGCGGAAACTGTGCAGCCATTTGAAAATTACGGCTGGGTATATACGAAACAGTTTTATTTAGATGGGGAAAGCGACAACTATTGTCTTTATTTTGAGCGGCTCGACACGTATTGTGATATCTATGTCAACAACAGCTTGGCCGGAAGCTGCGAAAATGGTTTTATTCCACACCAGTTTAATATCAGCGGGCAGCTCCGGCGCGGGGAGAATACGATTGAGGTTTATTTTTATTCTCCCATTAAAAAAGTGATGGGTAAAAAGCCGAGAATGGGTGCGTTTACGACGGAACGGCTGTATACACGGCGGATGCAGTGCACCTACGGATGGGACTGGACCATGCGGTTTGTGACCTGCGGTATATGCGGTGATGTCTGCCTGGTGGAACGCGGCGGCGAAGCACAGGTGGAGAATGTGTATATCTACACGAAGAATGTGGATGAAGAAAGCGCACAACTCGGGCTTGAGGTACGTTTTGAAAATCTGCGCGGCGAGGTTTTGCGTTTTGAGATATATGACAGGGGAAACCATCTGGTAAAAGTGTTTGAAAGATACTGCGACGAGCGCTTTGTCAAGATGGGCGTTGAGCTTGAACATCCGCGCCTGTGGTATCCTTCCGGCTATGGGGAGCCGCATTTGTATACACTCAAAATTAAGCGCATTGACGGCGGCGAGCTGTACAAAGGTCAGTTTGGCGTCAGAGCTGTTAAGTTGATGCAGCTTCGTGACGAGCCGGGGAGCGAGAATTTTAAAAAATGTATGGAACTGAAAAAGAGCAGTTTTTCCAGGCAGTACGACAATAATACGGAATTTTCCGGTTTCACTTTAAAAGTCAATGACATTAAAGTTATGTGCAAGGGTGCCAATTGGGTTCCTTGTGAACCTTTTCAAAACGGGAGGACAAAAGAAAAAATCACGGATATTTTAGAGCTTGCCAAAGAGGCAGGCGTAAACATGCTGCGGGTTTGGGGAGGCGGCGTTTTTGAAACCGAACATTTTTATGATGAATGCTCCAGGCTGGGGATTATGGTCACACAGGATTTTATGATGGCGTGCGGCCGGTATCCCGAGGATGAGCAATGGTTTTTGGAACAGCTTGCGGCTGAGGCGGAATATGCATCCGTCTTTCTCCGCAACCAGCCGTGTTTAATGTGGTGGAGCGGCGACAATGAAAATGCTGTGGAAGGCTGTGAAACCGACGCGGACTATCCTGGGAGAAAGTCTGCCTGTCACGCAATAGCGCCTGTGATGCACCGCAACGACCCCAGCAGGGAATTTTTGCCGTCCAGTCCATACGGAGGGGAAAAGTATGCCTCAAACACGGTCGGAACAACCCACAACACCCAGTTTTTGGACAGCCTGTTCCGCTACTTTGAAGAAAAGGATCTCTCCGGATATCAAGTACATTTAAAAAATTACCGGGCGCGGTTTATTGCAGAGGAGCCGTCGATGGGGGCCGCGGGCATCATTTCCCTGAAAAAGTTTATGCCGGAGGAGGATATTTTCGGGGATGATTTGTCTATGTGGAAATACCATACCAAGTCAAATCCGTGCCTGCAACGGGAACTGTTCGATTATACCTGCATGTTTGCAGAAAAAGTATTGGGAGACTTTAAGAACGGGCATGACAGGTATTTCAAGCTGAAGTATATTCAGTATGAGTGGGTAAGGGTGTCAATGGAGCAGGCAAGGCGTGAAAAATGGTTCTGCTCGGGCATTCTGTATTGGATGCTGAACGACTGCTGGCCGGCGGCTTCCGGCTGGTCATTTATCGATTATTACGGTATGCCGAAGGCATCGTACTACAGCTTTAAACGGTGCGCTGCGCCTGTGGTATGTTCCATTGATTGTGAAAACGGGAAATGCATCGTCTATGCCTGCAACGATACGTTGGAAAAAATGCGTGTGGTACTCAGCCTGCGGTTCGTTCATCCGGATGGCACTATACGCGCGGTTGGGGAACGGACGGCTGAGATTGCTGCAAATTCTGTCACGACGTTGTTTGAATTGCCGGAGCCGGAGAATGAAGCTACGCTTCTGGTTGCGGAGCTGCACTGCGGCAGCAAGTGTGACAGGGCTTTTTATAAAAAGGGAACATTGCCGCTCGTGAAAAAAACGTTGGAATATGAGATTTCCGATGTGGAAATTATTGTCCGTGCAGATGAATATATTCACGTGGTTGAAATAGAGGGAAGCGTGATTTTGGACGATAACTATTTCAGCCTGCTTCCGGGTGAGAAAAAGAAGATTGCCTACCGATGGCAGGGCGGCAGAAACGCGGGAGATATACAAATTGCCGCGTATGGCTTTTAAAAAGGACTAATATATAAGAGGCAAGACTGCCCGTAAAACGGGTGGCAGATAAAGCCTATCAGGCTTTTGTGTTTGGCCTCAGTGCGCGCCAGATAATGATTATGGGCTGCTTCACAAGTGGGGAAGTCCCCCTTATATTATGTAACGAAAACCACGTGTTTAACACGTGGTTTTCGTATTTTAACATGGAAAGTAATCTGGATATGGATAAATTTCGCCCGAACCCCATACACATAGTATTGGGAGTGTGGCGTTATGAAAAGCAGGCAAACAACCCGGTATGAAATCGACGGATGCACCTACCATGTCGAGTTGGTATTTCGGGAAAATACACAGCCAGCAGCAGATAAATTAAAGGAACTGATATTGTTTGAGCAGAAATGCCGGGCCTTTTTAAACGGCTCAAACAGGGAGGGAGGCGGACGATAGCTTTGAAAGCTTCTGCAGAACCTGTAAATCCGGTCTGGGAGGCGGGTCTCTATCTCAGGTTATCAAAGGATGACAAGGGCGTTCAGGAAAGTGCAAGCATTGAAAATCAGCGGAAAATGCTGGTTGCATATGCAGATGAAAACCGGTTCCGCATTGCCGGTGTTTATATCGACGATGGCTACAGCGGGACAAATTTTGAGCGCCCGGGTTTTCAGCAGATGATAAAGGATATTGAAGCGGGTTTCATCAATCTTGTCCTGACAAAAGACCTCTCCCGACTGGGCAGGGATTATATTATGACGGGGCAGTATACCGAGCTGTTTTTTCCGGAACATGGGGTGCGTTATATCGCCGTAAATGACGGATATGACTCGGCGGGAAATTACAACGACATCGCGCCTTTTAAAAATGTAGTGAACGAATTGTACGCGCGAGACACCTCCAAAAAAATCAGGTCATCTTTCCTGACAAAAATGGAAGAAGGCCTTTATATCGGGAATTTCGCTCCATATGGCTACCAAAAGGACCCGGAAAATAAAAACCATTTGGTTGTTGACGAAGAGACTGCCCCGGTCGTCAAGCTGATTTTTTCTCTGGCGGAGCTGGGCAAAAGACCGAAAGAAATCGCGGCACATTTAAACAGCTTGAGGCTTCCCACACCCGCGCAGTACCGATGCCAGAAAAACAGACATTTAAATATTGATGACTACTCAAAACGGAAGGAATGGACTTCCGCAACCATAGGTAAAATGCTGCGCAATGTTGTGTATCTGGGGCATATGGCGCAGCACAAAACGACAAAGCTGTCATTCAAAAGTAAGGTTACGGTCGCCAATCCGGTTGACGACTGGATTGTCGTGAAGCACACGCATGAGGCAATCGTTACAACGGAAACATTTGAAGCAGTCCGGTCACAAATGCAGGGACGAGCCAAAAAGGCAAAATCGGATTTCCGCAATCTATTCAGTTCTATCGCTGTTTGCGCGGACTGCGGCAGGAATATGTCCGCCACAGGGACGCGGAAATCCGGCGAGGCCTATCAGCTTGTGTGCGGGGGCTACAAGCTTTACGGCACGAAGGAGTGCAGCAATCATTTTATCAGTTATTCAGCTCTTTGCCAGATTGTCCAAACGGAACTGAAGAAGTATTTGGACCTTTCTGAAACGGAAAAAGAAAGGCTTCTGTGTCAGCTGGAGAGGGAACTGGATACCTCCGCGCATGTGGGAAGGAAGGCGCAGGAACGCCGTCTCAATGAGTTGAACCGGCGCAGTTCGGAGCTCGACACCATTTTGCAAGCGCTTTATGAGGACAAAGCGACAGGAAAAATATCTGAAGAACGGTTTGCAAAATTATCTGTCCGGTTTGAAACAGAACAACAGGAAATCGAGCAGCACCGCGAGGCTTTGTCAAAGGAGATGGGGCCAAAAATTGAAACGAATTGTTCTTCCACCTACCGCCGGTTGGTGGAAGAATTGACAGAGGTCCGGAATTTGACACCGGAGCTGCTGCATAAGCTGATTGAACATATCGAGGTTGGGCAGGGTTATTATGACGAAAGTCATAGAAAGCACCAGGCACTAAAAATTATTTTCAGGTAACGGCTCAGCGGACGAAATCTGATTTGTAATGGGGGAATCCAGTTTGGTTCAGACAGAAAACAATTTGCCATAAACAACCGGACGATTCTTTTCTCAGCGAGGTTCTGCACTTTCTATTGCCAAAGTGTTCGCTTTCATCTGCGGTAAGCCTGACCAAAACAATCCCGTTTGACCATAAAGAGGCACTGTGGGAGATATTCAAAATTCAGATGCGCATTCTGTACAACTAAGCGGCAGGCACGGTCCGCCGCCAGTGTCTTTTTCCACTGTATCATCCTTCTCTTGCGTATGGCACAAAGCTGAAACGAGTGTTGTAAAAAATTTTGATGGCGAAGCCTGCATTTCTTTTGTGTTTTCCAGCGGCAGCGATACATAACATTCTTTTTTCTTCTCTTTTAGAATAAGGTATTGACTTTTCTTTGTATTTTTATTATGCTGGAAGAGAATAAATACGATTGAGAATTGGCGGCCAGTTTCACCAGATTGGGGCATGGCGGCGAAACAGAGTGAGGAGACAAGGCGATGGAGGATATTTTACAAGGGCTAAACAGCGCGCAGCGGGAAGCGGTTACGTCCACTGAGGGATTCATCCGTGTCATTGCCGGAGCTGGCTCCGGCAAAACCCGTGCTCTTTCCCGGCGGTTTGCCTTTCTGGTGAACGAGGCCGGCATCCTGCCCGGAAATATCCTCTGCGTCACCTTTACGAACAAG
Organism: uncultured Eubacteriales bacterium; assembly: GCA_902478395.1. Lineage (GTDB taxonomy): Bacteria > Bacillota > Clostridia > UBA1381 > UBA9506 > CABSKZ01. The sequence continues at coordinate 5,394 of CABSKZ010000010.1, forward strand.
TCGGCTAACGAAATGCGCCAGCGAATCCATCAGCTGACCGGCGACAATGACACGGGTTATATCAGCACCTTCCACAGCTTTTGCGTGTCCGTTCTTCAGGAGGACAGCCATGCAGTGCAGTACCCAAAGAGCTTCTTAGTGCTGGACAATTCCGACATCGATTCCATGCTGGCAATTATTTACGAGGAACGCGGGCTTACGCTCCGCAATATGACCTACGGCAAGGCGCGCGACATGATTGAAATCCGCAAAACCGTGAAGGAGCCGGACTATTACCAGGATATGATAGCCATGCCGCTTGATATTCTGCGTCAAAAATATTTAAACGCCACATCGGCTGCGGACATCATCTTTTACGGCTATCTGTACCAGGAGAAAAAGTGCTTCGGACTAGACTATAACGACCTGATAAAATTTACCCTGTACATTTTCGCGCAGGACGAGGCCATTAAGCTGAAATGGCAGAAGCGGCTTGAATACATTATGATTGATGAATTTCAGGATATTGATGAGCTGCAATATAAGCTGATGTCCGTACTATGCGGCTATCATAAGAACCTGTTTATCGTGGGGGATCCGGACCAGACGATATATACCTGGCGCGGCGCAAACGTGCATTATTTGATGGATTTTGACAAGGCGTTTCCAAAGGTTAAAACAATTCTGATGATGCAGAATTACCGCTCCACACCGCAGATTCTTTCCGTGGCGAACTCGTTGATTGATAAGAACAAGAACCGCATCAAAAAAGAGTTGATTCCCACGCTTCCGGATGGTGCGCCGGTGCTGTGCCACCACGCAGTGACTTCTGAGGCGGAGGCCGCATGGATGGCGCAAAAGATGCAGGAGCTTCACGAGCGGGGTGTTTTCTATCGAGAGATGACAGTCCTCTATCGGGCGCACCATCTCACCCGCACCATAGAGGAGGTCCTGCTCAGGGAAAAGATACCCTATACCATTTATAGCGGCGTACAATTTTTTGCACGCAAGGAAATTAAGGACGCACTTTCGTATCTAAGGATTATTGCCTATAAGGACGACCTGTCATTTCTGCGCATTGCCAACGTGCCGAAGCGAAACCTCGGGCGGCGGCGTATGCAGTTTTTGCAGGATTACGCGGCGCAAAACCAGTGTACGCTCTATGAGGCGCTGTCAAGAAGCTTTGACAACGAGATTTTCAAAGGGACCAAAGCGGCACAGTTCCTCTCTCTGATAGAAGCCTTTGCCGCAGACTACGCGCACAGACCGATTTCCGAGCTGTTATCGGCGATCCTGAATGAGAGCGGGTATGAGGAAATGCTCCGTACGGAGGGAAACCAGGAACGGTTAGATAACCTGGCGGAACTCAAGCAGTCCGTCTACGAGTACGAAACCTCCTGCGGCGAGGAAAGCACGCTGGAGCATTACCTTGTGCATGTGGCGCTGTTTACCAACAGCGACGCGGAGGACAGCCGTGACAAGGTGAAGCTGATGACCGTCCACACCGCAAAAGGGCTAGAATTTCCCTACGTATTTTTGTGTGCGATGAACGAAGGAATCTTCCCATCCAAAAAGACGAATACCTTGCCGGGCATGGAGGAGGAGCGGCGGCTGGCCTTTGTCGCCATGACGCGGGCGGAAAGGGCATTGTTCCTGTCTGAGGCGGAGGGTAGAAATTTTGACGGTTCCCCCCGTTATCCATCCCGTTTTTTGCTGGACATTGATTCCCCGCTGCTTACCTATACGCAAAGGCCGGAGGACGGTCTGGTGAAAGACGCCCGGGATTATATCGAGCGCAGCAGCCGGTTTATGGAGGAAGATTCAGGCAGGCAAATCCTTGCCGCCGGGCAGCGGATCAGGCATCATGTATTTGGCCCCGGTATCGTTACAGATGTAGACCTGGCCAAGTCCGCATATGTCATCCAGTTTGATGGGATGAATACGACACGCAGCATTTCTTTTCGTGCCAAGCTGGAGGAATGTTGATTGGAAGCGGAGAACGGCAAATTGTTTTCTGATTCCGCAAACGAGGAGGTCTGTTTGGGGGATAACATGGTCTCGCGGAAGAAATGTTAATGGTGTGTTTCGCAAATCAAAACGTGTTTTTTGTAATTTAGTTGTTCATGATATATGCAGGGCGGTTCCATACCTGTGCCCAAAGAGGCGGACGGAATTTTCCGCTGGTCCTGCGGAGAATGCAGAGACATTCTAAAACGAAGAATAGATGAGTAGAATATATCTGGGAATTAACGCGAAATTTTAAAATAGCTATATATGCCTGAAAGCAGTTAGACCTGAATTGGCCTAACCGCTTTCAGTTGTTACATAAACAGATATTTATATCTTCCTGCATAAACTATTTTTTAGCAGAGGTTATTATGCGGAATGCTTTTTCTGCTCGTATTTGTTTTTGGTGGCCTGCCCGCCCCGGATATGGCGGTTTGCTTTATTCACATCCAAAATTTTTTTCGCTTCCTTAGCCAATGTATTATTGATGTTCCATAACCGCTCGGTAATATCTTTATGTACGGTAGATTTGCTTATGTTAAACTGCGTCGCCGCTTCTCTCACCGTGCTTTTTTTTTCGATGATGTAGTTGGCGAGCATGACGGCTCTCTCTTCAATATATCCTTTCATTTACAAATCCCCTTTTTTCGGTTTTGTACCATTATATGAGAAGGATTTTTGTTTTATGTGGATTTGCAAAAAATCGGACAGCTCCCAAACCGTAAAATGGCAACGGCGGAGCTTTGAGCAGATTAGGCTGCGAAAAGATATATCTCCGCGAGAGAGGTGTCCGCCGTTTGACGCGTGTACATAGCGGCCGTATTTTGAAACGTACAAGGTTAAAATAGAAAAGATTGATACTTAAAATGTGCGGGCATATTGCAATCCGTTTCAGTAGTATCGCTCATGACAAAAAGGAGCACTCTTCCCTTATGTGCTGAAGTCTTCCACCTTTCTATAGATTATGACCCCAGCAGTTCGACAACTGATATACAACTTCCGCAGCCTAATCACAGTTTCAAAGCAAAATTTTATACCATATAATTGACAGGATAACAAGCGGCTTCTGTGGCACTCCAGTTTAGTATCTAACATTGTTCGTTTTTAAACACATATCCACAATCCGTATTCTTAAGCGCTTTTTTGGAGCATATTCATACGATAATATTGTCAATTTTGTGGTACATCCAGCCGTGCGTCCTGAACTTGATGGAGTTTCAGCATAACGGCTCTGGCAATAGGCTGAGCAACGCATAGTTCAACCGCCAGAGAAATTGCAAAATTTCTTGGCCATTTGTAAAAAAACATCCTGATTGGCTCCATGCTTATTTGCCGACAGCCTATCCAAGTGCCGAAAACTGTTAAAAATATAGACATTAAAAAGACCGTGCAAAGGATGTTTATCACAACGCAAGAACGAAAGCTGTCTCCTTCGGATGTGATACGTGCGGTTAGCCATTCGGCGGGCTTGTAGGTGAGAAGAACCATCACAACAACACAAGGCCAGATGAACACAACAGACTTTATGGAGTCCGCCCAGACGGATAGGCGGAATCCTGCCTCGAAGCAGGTAATCAGCGGTGCGATAATGTTGACGGAAATGATAGAGATGACCGCCATAAACAGGGCAAATTCCTTCTTGTTTCGCGGCAGCTTCATGTGAAAATCCATAATTAATCCTCTCTCTTTCGTTAATTTTGCGCAAAAAAGAAAGCGTGAAACCAATTTTTGGTTTCACGCTGAACAATTATACGCGTCGAATTCTTTTTTATTGTATAGGATTTTTTGCTTTTTGTCAAGAGTATTTTTTCAAAATTTGCTTTGTATGTCGGCCTCTGTTTTTGGGTAGAAATTCCAAAAGCTTGGAACAAAGACGAATGGAAGCTGGTTTACGCGGATTGAGAAAAAAGATAGATAAAAAACAATAAAATGCTTCCCAAAGAGAAAAAAATGTGATACAGTATATAAAGGGAAATAGGGATTTAATGTTTGGCATTGCGGGATGATGGATGAAGATAATTAGCCAAGAAAAATTAATAACCTCGAATATTTGAGAAAAGGGAAGGTGAACAGCATGGAAAATAGATTCAGCCGGAAAGCATTTTCGTTGCTTTTGATATTTATCATGCTGCTCTTTGCTGGTTTTACAACCATAGTTCCGGCTAAGGATGATTCTGCCTCTGTGGGCGGCGATCAGTGGTATCTGACGATAGATAGTGCCGAGGCAGTCGTTTTAAGTACATTCCGCCAAATGCAACCGGATGGAAGCTCCCGGCAGGAAGCGCTTATCTTTTCGCTTCCAGCAATGAGACCGTCGGTTTTTGCGCTGCAATGGTATGTTACCGCTATTTTTGCGGTTGTTTTTATTTTCTTTTCCATTACGTTTATTCTGATAACAATCCACAAAAAAGATGGTAAAAAAAGGAATCTCCTATTTGTTTAATTGAAAATGAACAATTTAGGAGGGAACCCTTTGACAACTTCAAAACGTAATTTTTTTATCGCGCTATTGATGATAGCGGCGATTGTTTGCCTTGCAATCTTTGGCTGCGGTCCGCTCAAGGGAGCGGGACAGATTCGGTTCGGTATTGATATCCGCGGCGGAGTAGAGGCAATATTTGTTCCGCAGAACTTGGAACGGGCACCGTCGCTGGCGGAATTGGAACAGGCGCGCACCATTCTGGAAACCCGCCTGGACACGAAAGGAATTCTGGACCGCGAGGTTACGATCGATAAAGAGGGAGGCGGAGTAATCGTCCGTTTCCCGTGGAAGTCGGATGAGACAGACTTTAACCCGGAAAGCGCAATATCGGAGCTGGGTCAAATGGCACAGCTAACCTTCCGCGACGAGCAGGGAAATGTGCTGCTGCAGGGAAAAAATGTGAAGAGCGCGCGTGTTGTTAACAACCAGCAGACAAACCGCCCTGTTATTGCGCTTGAATTTGATGCAGAAGGCGCGCAGCTGTTTGCGGACGCCACAGCAAAACTGGTCGGCAAGCGGATGGCAATTTATATGGATGAAACACTGCTCTCTGCGCCAACGGTCAACAGCCGCATAGAGGGAGGCTCTGCCGTGATTGAAAATATGGAGAGCTTTGAGGCAGCTTCAGATTTGGCTGTGAAAATCAATTCCGGTGCGCTTCCGTTTTCTCTGGAAACCCGGAATTTCAGTTCCATCAGCCCATCGCTGGGAAGCGGTGCGCTGAGCATTATGATGCTGGCCGGTGGAATCGCGTTTATTCTAATCTGCGCGTTTATGATTCTTAAATACCGGCTTCCAGGCGTGATTTCATCCATTGCACTGCTATTACAGCTCGCGGGACAGCTTCTGTTTATTTCACTGCCGCAGATTACGCTGACGCTGCCTGGCATTGCAGGTGTCATCTTATCGCTCGGTATGGGGGTGGATGCCAATGTTATTATATCTGAACGGATCAGCGAGGAGCTGCGCGCGGGCGCAACCCTGCGTACTGCCGTAAAAAACGGATATAAAAACGCATTTTCCTCTGTGTTCGATGGAAACATCACGACAGCGATTGTTGCAGTGATTTTGATGATTTTCGGTTCCGGAACCATGTTTTCATTTGGCTATACGCTATTGTGCGGTATTATTCTGAATTTTGCAGCGGGTGTGTTTTCCACAAAAGTAATGATGAATTCTATCATTCAGTTTCGCCCGATGCAGAATAAGTGGCTGTATCAGGCAGGGAAGGAAAAAAAGGTGCGCCAGTTTTACCAAAAACGGTATGTTGCATACACCTTATCCCTTGTTGTGATTGCCGTTGGAATAATATACAGCTTTGTGGGCGGTGTGTCGCTGGACACACAGTTTACAGGCGGTGCAGTTTTAAAATATACCTTTGTGGGAGAACTCGACGCAGACGAAGCGGAACGCATCGCAGATGAAGTGCTGCATCGTCCTGCGACCGCGCAGATCGCGACAGATCTCGGCGGAACTGGCCAGCGCCTCTCGCTGACGCTGGCAGGTGAGGCCGGCATAACGCCGGACGAGCAGCAGATGTTAAACGAACGTCTTTCGGAAGAATTTGCCGGTTCTGAACTGGCACTTTCGGAGTCGTTCATGGTAGAACCATATATTGGAGAACGTTCCCTGCGGAATTCGGTTATTGCGATTGTGTTGTCGTTCCTGCTGATAATGGTTTATGTGTGGATACGCTTCCGAAAGATTTCCGGACTTTCAGCAGGGGTTATGGCGCTGGTAGCGCTGATGCACGACGTTTTTATCGTGTTCTGCACGTTTGTCCTGTTCCGCATCCCGCTGAACGATTCCTTTGTCGCGGTTGTGCTGACCATCATCGGTTTTTCTATCAACGATACGATTGTTATCTATGACCGCATCCGTGAAAACCGGGAACTGTTTCCGAAGCTGTCTGTGATTGAACTGGTAAACAAAAGCATCAGCCAATCTTTTACCCGTTCGCTCAACACAACAATTACAACTATCATCAGCAGTATCCTGATGTGTGTGTTTGCAATTTTATATGGAATCGAATCCATACGGATGTTTGCCTTGCCAATGACCTTCGGTCTTGTGTGCGGATGCTATTCCACGATTTGCATTGCCGGGCCGTTGTGGGTTTCGTGGCAGCTGTTTAAAGCCAAAAAGAAGAAATCGCCTTATGGACATAAAGAGAAAATAGCAGGATGATGCTGAACCGAGAAAGAAGAGAAATAAGCCCGACGGTTTATTAACCGCCGGGCTTGTTTATACGGCCTGTTGACCGTTTTGCAGTTCGTTTATGGATTGTGTTCAGCTTTAATGGAAAGGAACCGTCACATCTCCGATAGTCACGCTTTCAAGCTCATCGAGGTCGGTAATTCTGTCGAACCGGTATCCAATGACACAGGTACCCTTCCGGTTATCGCCCTCAAGGAAATTAGAGAAAATATAGGAGGTGTTAAAATTATTTACAGCATCGAGTTGAATCTGGCTTCCATCCCGGTAGGTGATGGTGGGGTGAAGCGCCATCAAGACATCGTCCCCCTGTACGTACATGTGAATCGACATCGGCGACACATACACATTTGTGATGACGTTCTGGTTGGTTTCATTTACGTGTACTGGCTGGTTAACTGCGATTTCCTTTGTTAAATCGACGTAATTCAGCTCCCAGGACAGGGTCCAGTCCCCTTTGATATCTCCTAAATCGCATAGAGTCAGCGTGATGGTCTGGTCTGTTATTTTTCCGGTACAGCTGCTGTAGAGCAGCATCTGCATCTGGTTTCCGTCTGCCGCGATAACTTTTGAGCCTTCGGTTCCAAAGCCTGTGTCCGTGCTTTTTTCAAAATCGTAGTCTAGGCTTGAAAGCTGGAACCGTGAATCTTTCGTCAGCTCTGTTCCTTCCGGTGCAATTACTTCATAGAGCACATAGATTCCGTGCCGGTCGGTGAGTGTCTGCAGCACATTTACGGTCACACCGTTATTAGTGACGGAGGCCTGGGGGCGCGCGGAGGCGCCTTGCAGATGCTCCATCTGCTGCGGAGTGGGTTTTAAAAATGCGGTAAGTTTTTCGTGCCAGTTAAAGGTGGCTGCGAGGGCAGCAATGCTTGTCAGCACACAAATAGCGACGGCAGCCACAGCCGTCATAGATATTTTAATCGTACGTTTCATCGTTTTTTCTCCTTTTTTCAAAATTTCGGCGAGCATTTTTTCTTTTTGTTCGTCTGACGGAGAGAGCGAGTCAAAGAAATGATATAGGTTTTGATTATTCATCCGTCGCATCCTCCTCAAGTAAAAGTTTCAGCTTCTGCCTTGCTGTGCGCAGCCGGGAACGCAGCGTAGATGGGTTGACCGTGAGCAGACTTGCGATTTCCTCCGTTGAATAGCCTTCATAATAGTAGAGATAAAGCGGTATCCGGTACTTATTATGCAGGCTCATCACGGCGCCAAAAACATGGTGATCATCCAGAGCAGATGAAGAACAAAGTGCATCCGCCCCGTCAAGCCCTGTGGTTTTCTTTCTCCACCAGCTTTTGAGCAAATCTTTACAGGTGTTTTTTGCAGTCACAATCAGCCAGGCTTTCAGGTGCTCGCCGCTTTCAAATTTTTTTTCGCAGCGCATCAGCTTGATAAACACATTTTGAGTCGCATCCTCCGCCTCGGCTCTGTTTTTCAGCATCAGAAGCGAAATGCGGTAGACCGTCGCGGCATATGCAGCATATATTTCTTTTATTTCTTCATCCGTACGCAATGAAGCAGCCTCCAAAACCGCACCTCCCAACTTGTGTTTCACTTATCATACGACACAGAACGCCGAAATGTTGAAGCGTAAGAAAATTTTTCGAAACTTTTTATTTCTTATGGTGTTAACAATATGGGGGCAATTCCTGTCTATCAATTAAAATAGGGCGATAGGCCGCTTCGTATATTCATTTTTTACCCGGGCTTTTAACCGCGGTGAAAAAATTTTAAAATTAGAAAAATGAATAGGAATATGCGTGATAGGAGCAGGCGGAGCATTGCATTCATACCGATACTATTATACAATGGAAATGCAACCAAAACAATCCACAACACTACGTACCAGATTAAAAATAGAAAACAGCGTTCATAAAACGCAAGAGTGACAAATGAGAAAAAATACGGTATAATAAATGCGGCAGGGGAACAAAAGTCAAAGCTGGCTTTTGACCATTGCATTTATTGAACCGGTATCTTATGGTATCATATAAACAGAATCCGAGTGAAGCGAAGGATGAGTTTAGCGAGAATATATGTCCTTGTGGCAAGCATTTTTGCTTCATGATAAAATAACCGCAAAAGGTTCTGACGAACGGCGGCGTTCTTCGCTGCACGAATGCCATAGGCGTTCACTTTTGAGAAGTCCGCCAAGAGGAGAAAACGCACTTTGGTGTGAACGATACGTCCTAAGCGGTAGGTTCGGATTATATTTGCCGGGCTGGCCGCGCAGAATACGCATAAGCAGAAAAGGAAAGGATAGAAAGAACATGGTAATTGGAATTTTGGCGCATGTGGACGCAGGAAAAACAACGCTCTCGGAGGCAATTCTATACCATACGAAAAGTATCCGCACAATGGGGCGGGTAGACCACAGGGACGCTTTTCTCGATACGCATAGCATCGAAAAAGAACGGGGAATCACAATTTTTTCTAATCAGGCGGTATTCCCGCTCGGCAAGAATCAATGCTTTCTGCTCGATACACCGGGGCACGCCGATTTCTCGTCAGAAATGGAACGCGCAGTGTCCGTGATGGACTACGCGATTATGGTTGTCAGTGCGGTTGAAGGGATACAGGGGCACACCGAAACTGTTTGGCGGATATTGAGGAGGTACAAAGTCCCAACGTTCTTTTTCCTGAATAAAACAGACCGGGACGGTGCAGATGCAGCAGGCGTTATGCGAGCGCTTACAAAACAGTTTTCTGAAGGCTGTGTCCTGTTTTCAGGACGTTTCCCGGAAGAAATTTATTCCGAAGAGCTTGCGGAAACGCTTGCCGGACTGGACGAAACACTGTTGGAGGAATATGCCGCGGGCCATATAGGAAGCCCGGAATGGGCGGAACGCATACGACAGTTGATTGTGTCAGAGGTTGTATTTCCGTGTTTTTCCGGTTCTGCCCTTCAGGACGAAGGGGTGACGGAATTTTTGGCTGCGCTGCCATATCTGACAAAACAGGAAGCAGACAGCACAAGGCCGTTTTCCGGTAGAGTATACCAGCTCCGGCGGGACGCACAGGGGAACCGGCTGGCGTTTGTGAAGGTGCTGTCCGGTATCCTGCAAGTGAAAGACGAGGTTTTGTGTCCTGGCGAAGGAGAGCCGGAGCTGCGCAAGGTAAATGAGCTCAGGCTGTACAGCGGTGCAAAATTTGCGCCGGAGCAGAAAATGGCGGCGGGTGGACTATGCGCCGTAACCGGGCTGGACGGAGTGCGCCCAGGGGATATCATCGGGGTGGGCTGCAAAAATGAAGCGGAAATGGAAACGGTTCCAGCGTTGGTGTCCAAAGTATGCTTTGACGGAGCGGTTCCAGCTAGAACCGTGTTGGGATATTTTAAAATATTGGAAGAGGAAGATCCGCTGCTCGGCGTGGAATGGGATGAAGCGTTGCAGGAACTTCATGTCCATGTGATGGGAACTGTACAGCTTGAAGTATTGCGGGAGGTTGTGCGGCAGCGGTTTGGATTAGAGGTCGCATTCGGTGAATGTGAAGTTCTCTACCGTGAAACGGTCGCCGCGCCAGTCGTGGGATATGGTCACTATGAACCGCTGCGGCATTATGCGGAAGTACATCTGCGGATTTCGCCGGGGGAACGTGGAAGCGGCATTACGTTTTCCAGTGAATGCCCAACGGATGTTTTAGAAGAGCGCTATCAAAACCTGGTGCGGACCCATGTGTTTGAAAAGGAGCACCGCGGCGTGCTGACTGGGGCGCCGCTGGCAGATGTACATATCGCACTTGTAACCGGACGGGCGCATCTGAAACATACGGAGGGCGGCGATTTCCGCGAAGCGGTATACCGCGCGGTACGGCAGGGGCTGTGCCGGGCGGAAAGTATTTTGCTGGAGCCGTATTACCGCTTTACGGCCTCTGCGCCTGCGGAGTGTGTGGGTAGAATCTTGTCTGACGTTCAACGGCTGGGTGGAAGCTTTGAGCCGCCTCAAACGGATGGCAGCCGCGCGACTGTGCGCGGAAGGGGACCGGCCTCTGCCTTTATGGGCTATGCAAGGGAGTTTGTATCTTTTACTAAGGGAAAGGGCAGTCTTTCTATGATGGTTGACGGCTACGAGCCGTGTAAAGACGCGGAAAAGGTTATCGAAAAGCGCGGGTATGATAAGGAGCGGGACGTTGCCAACACGCCGGACTCAGTTTTCTGCTCCCATGGAGCGGGCTTCCCTGTCAAATGGAATGAGGTCGAACGGTATATACATTGTAAATAGGAAAGGTCTTAATTCTTTAAGGCTGCCTGTGTTTTTCGCAGTTCTGACGGGGAAACACCATATTTCATTTTGAATGCTTTGAGAAAATTTGATACGGAGGTATACCCACAGGCAAAGCAGATTTCTGTAACAGACAGCGGCGTTGCTTCGAGTATTTTTTTCGCATAGGCAAGTTTTAGCTCGGACAGGTAACGCATTGGGCTTATCCCCATTCTCTCATGAAACAGTTTACAGAAATAGCTTGGGTTCAAATTCACGCAGGCGGCAATTTTTTGCAGCGGCGGATTTTCCCGGAAATGGGTCCGCATGTAAAGCGCGGCTTTCTGTATGAAGACGGGCATGTGGTTTTGTGCTGTCATACGGTCGGTTTGCCGCACTCCGTTTAAAAGAAGCAGGAGCAGGCAATCCATCAGGTTTTGTGCATAGTGGCTGTCCGGCATTGTTTCCAGACGCAAAAGTTCTGCTAAACCTGTCATTTTCGTAAATTCCACGCCGGAGAACTGGCGGACTACATTGCCTCCGGTGCGCAAAAGGCGTTCCGTCAAATCCTCAGATAGAATACTCTCATCAAACATGATGTTATAAAGTTCAAGCGGTTCTTCTACCAAAATTTCGTGAAAATCCGTTGAGGTGAGCACATATACACTGCCGGTTTTCAGCAAGAACTCCCGGCCGTTTAGGCGTTGTATGCCCTTGCCGTCCAGAATGATTTCAATTTCAAAAAAGTCGTGCCAGTGAAGCCGGTAATCGGAACGAATACTCTTTCTGGTTACGGCTATTTTTTTGTCCGTCCCTATAAACTGTTCTGACGTGAGTTTATCATTCTCTATATTCCGCATGGACTATCCCTCCTTTTCATTATCTTAATACAAATGCTCGTAAAAATCAATATTGAATCGAAAAACAAAAAAATGATAATAAATACACTAAATTTGAGAAGCCAGCCTTCACTTTCTGCGGTAGGATAAAAGGGAAGGAGGCGAAAAGCTTATGCTGGCGGGAATTGATATCGGCGGAACCAAGTGTGCGGTGGTTTTGGGGCATGAAGGACGAATCGCCAAACAGACGGTTTTTCAAACAGCCGGGTATTCTGAAACCATGGAAAGAATTTTTTGTGAGATTGAGAAATTGGGGCAATTTGAAGCAATCGGTATTAGCTGCGGTGGTCCGGTTGATATACGGCAAGGGATTATTCAGTCGCCGCCTAATTTGCCGGGGTGGGAGAATGTACCAATCGTGTCAATGCTGGAGAAACAATTTGGAGTGCCAGCCAGTCTGCAAAACGACGCAAACGCATGTGCGGTTGCGGAATGGCGGTTCGGAGCGGGGCAGGGTACGAAAAATTTGATATTCCTGACCTTCGGAACAGGGTTAGGTGCTGGGCTGATACTGGACGGAAAACTTTACTGCGGAACAAATGGAATGGCGGGAGAGATAGGACATATCCGCATGGCAGATACCGGCCCTGTTGGATTTGGAAAGGCAGGCTCGTTAGAAGGTTTTTGCAGCGGCGGCGGAATCGCGCAGCTTGGCAGAATGAGGGCGTTGGAGCAGTTCCAGACGGGCAAGGCCGTGTCGTTTTGTAAAGATGGCGATTTTGAAGCGATAACCGCCAAATCAATAGGAATCAGCGCGGAAGGCGGAGATGAAGACGCCGCAGGAGTATTCGCGGAAAGCGGACGCATGCTCGGACTTGGGCTGTCTATCCTGATTGATATTTTGAATCCAGAAAAAATCATAATTGGCAGCGTTTATGCGAGAAGCCGGAAGCTGTTGGAAGGTGAGATGAACCGGGCAATAGCACGCGAAGCCTTGGAACGCGCCTGTGCAGTTTGTGAGGTTGTTCCGGCCGCTCTGGGGGATGAACTCGGCAGCATTGCCGCGCTTGCAGTTGCGCAAGACAGGCTGGACACTCTGAAATCTGTAGAATAAAAAGGGAGGAATTATCTTTGCAGGAGCTTATCAAACGGTATCCAATGCTGGAAGGCTGTGTTCCCTCTATCGATTCGCTGTTGGACCTGATGGAAAAAACCAGCCGCAACGGCGCGAAGCTGCTGCTTTGCGGGAATGGCGGCAGCAGCGCCGACTGTGACCATATCGCAGGAGAATTAATGAAAGGCTTTTTGAGCAGCCGAACCATGAGACATGACGACCGGGTACGTTTTGAAAACCAGCTCGGTCCCGATGCAAAACCGTTTGCAGAGTGTTTGCAGTATGGAATCCCGGCGGTTTCGCTCACGAACCACTGCGCTGTTTTATCAGCGTTCGCGAATGATGTAAATCCGGAGTTGGTATTTGCACAGCAGGTCTGGGGGCTGGGGCGCAAGGGCGATTTGCTTATTGGGCTATCTACTTCAGGAAATTCGAAGAATGTAATCAATGCTATTAAAACTGCAAAAGTCATGAACATAAAAACAGCGGGGCTGACAGGAGCAAAAAGCTGTCAGATGGATGGGCTTTGTGATGTTGTGATTCACGTTCCGGAGACGGAAACCTACAAAGTTCAAGAATTGCATCTACCGGTCTACCATTATTTATGCGCAGAACTGGAAAAGAGAATGTTTGGAGAAGGGGAAAAATATTATGATGATTTGAATCTAGTGTAGCACCGCACAACGGAGACAGTATACCGCAGTCCTTTGGTATGAAAATAAATATACGGATGCTGCCCAGGCGGCGCCCCGCCGTTCAACGCTTTCAGCGGAATTTTGTATTCCGATAAAAACATAAAATTAAGATGTCCCCGTCTCTTAGGCAGGAGACATCTTAATTTAGGTATCAATAAAGATATATCCGTCATAACAAAATCTGGTTCCGGTCATTATACAGCGTTCTATACCCGAGATTCAACGAACAAAACACACTGAGGCAGACACCGGCGCAGATGGCTATCATAATTGCGATTTGATATAGAATAGCAGTGGTGGGCGGCGTGCCGGAAAGAATCTGCCCGGTCATCATACCCGGCAGGAAGATGATGCCCATTCCGAGCATAGAATTGAGTGTCGGCATCATGGCTGTTTCCAGTGCGTTGTTTACAATTGGCTTTAAAATGGCTTTTGGCGTAACGCCAAGATTTATCAGCGTATTTATTTTGGCGCGCTGGGAGTGCAGGCCCTCCGTGAAGCTTTTCAGTCCCAACGTAATCCCTGTCATGGAATTCCCGATTATCATGCCGGCTAATGGGATGGTATACTGCGGATTGAAAAAGTTTTCTCCCACCACGGCACACACAAAATATATGAGAACGAGCAAGCCACAAATTCCCAGTGACGCACTGACTGCAATTTTAAACTTCCAGTTCAGTTTTTTCTGTGTGGACAGCACCCGGTGAATGGAGAAAGCCATCATTAGGACTAAGAACAGCACTGTGAAAACTGGGTGCGCATTTTTGAAAAGATAGGTAAGAATAATTCCGGCAACAACGAGTTGAACCGTCATGCGCAAGCTGGCCCAAAGCACCAGCTTGGTTTTATTCACTTCAGATTTTTTCATTACAAACAACACAACCAGCAATAATAGATAAATCAAGCAAAACTGGCCAATGCCGATTTTTACAGCCCCATTCATTCTTCATTCCTCTTTTCCAGACGGAGCGTATGTTCTGAAAAAGACTGGATTAAGCGCAAATCATGGCTGACGATAATCAGCTCCGTCTTTTGTTTTTTACAGTATCCAGTCAGATTTTCAAGCACTGCGGCTGCATTTTCGTGATCCAGCGCGGAGGTTGGCTCGTCAAGCAGCAGGACATCTGGGCCGAAAGATAGAAAAACAGCTATATACAGCCTCTGCCGTTCGCCGCCGGACATGGTCATAACCTCCTTATCCAGTGGCATTTCCAGCCGACAGAGGGTTAAAAAGAACATAATTTGTTCATCGGCAGGCGGTTCCATATTCCGGTAATGGTAAAACAGCCGGAAATTTTCGGAAATTGTGCCGTCAAAAAGAAAGACATCCTGCGAGACAAGAGATACTTTTTGCCGGAGGCTGATAGTGTCCAGCTCCGCGATATCACGGCCCCGGTAATAAATTGTGCCTGCGGCAGGGGAGAGTGAAGCATTCATTAGTTTTAAAAGCGTACTTTTTCCGGAGCCACTTTTCCCGGCTATAAAGGCGATCTTGCCTGCGGGC
Source organism: uncultured Eubacteriales bacterium (assembly GCA_902478395.1). GTDB lineage: Bacteria > Bacillota > Clostridia > UBA1381 > UBA9506 > CABSKZ01. The sequence goes on from CABSKZ010000010.1 coordinate 20,430, forward strand.
AGCTCTGTATCCGGATAAAAAATCATATTGTTGAAGTTTAAACTCCTGAACTGAAAAAGCGCTGGCATTTTTACACCACCTGATAATATAACCATTTTATTATATTTTGGCCGATGTTTTGCTTCGCAAACATAATATGCAGGATTGCATTCGGCATAGCTGTGAATGCCCGTAATTTAAAACCACCCTTTTCGGGTGGTTTTAAAAATAAATTGCTTCCCTATTTTGCGGAGGGAAAGAAGGGGCGGAGCGTTGCGGCAACGCCGCTGATAGGCATGGTTTGCAGCCAGATATGTCCTGGGC
>CABSKZ010000011.1 GCA_902478395.1 uncultured Eubacteriales bacterium
ATACCAAAATCCTTCGGATTTATGGTATAATAAGCGCAAAAGCGTTTACGATATGTTTCCAGCAGAAATAGTCGACGACGCGAAAAAAGTTCCGCTCGGCTCGAAAACGTACGTGGCCGGAGACATGTTATATTTTTTGAAATTATCATATCATAATTGCGATACGGAATAAACAGCTAAAATTAGCACATACATTACATAAGAAATACCGGGAGAGTGACTTGGGTTGGAAAACATTAACGATTTGGGAAGCCAAAAGCTTTCCAGACTGATTATACGGTTGTCAATCCCAGCAATACTGGGAATGCTGGTTAATTTGCTTTATAACATTGTTGACAGGATTTTTGTAGGAAAGATTGGGTCAGAGGCGCTTGGCGCCATTACTGCGGTAGCGCCGTATATGACAATTCTGATGGGGTTCGCCGTTCTGGTTGGGACGGGTGCCGCTGCGCTGATTTCTATTAAACTCGGTGAAAATAAGCCCAAAATGGCCGCAACCATTCTGAGCACCTCGTTTGTGCTTCTGTTGATCGTTGCAGCTGTTATCATGATACCGTCCTTTTTCCTGCAGGACGCGATTTTGAAACTGTCCGGAACATCGTATACCTCTGCGACAATGGTAGACGATGCCAAGGAATACCTATTCGTCATCATTATTGGTGTGCCCTTTCAGATTATCAGTCTTGGCATGGACCAAAATATGAGGGCGGAAGGAAACGCCAAGGCCGCTATGTACGCAATGATTCTCGGCGCGGTAACCAATATTATCTTAGACCCTATCTTTATTTTCCTGTTTGGCTGGGGTGTGCGCGGCGCGGCAATCGCTACCATTATTGGCCAGGCAATGTCTACGGGATATATCCTTATCTACTACTTTGGAAAATTTGGCCATATTAAATTGAACCTAAAACGGTGCAATTTCAAGTATACCTTAAAAATCCTGACTCTCGGTATGCCGCAGTTTTTAATTCAAATTGCCAGCAGTGCAATTATGCTGATTTACAACAACAGTCTTGTCCGCTACGGAAAAATTTTGGACCCGGAGCGGGGCGCTGACGTTGCGCTTGCGGCCTTTGGCATTATCACCAGTGTTTCCATGGTACTGCTCATGCCGCTTAATGGTCTCAGCCAGGGCATTCAGCCAATTATCGGATACAACTACGGAGCGAAAAATTACCACCGTGTGAAAAGTACCTTTTTGGTTTCTATTTTTTACGCAACCATTTGGATGACCTTTGGCTTTCTCGTTGCGCAGCTGGTTCCAAAATATATTATTATGGCGTTTAACCACACCGATCAGGAGCTTCTGACCTTCGGCTCGCAGGCTTTGCGCATCATCTCCATATTCCTGCCGCTCGTCGGATTCCAGACGCTCAGTTCAAACTATTTTCTGGCGGTTGGCAAACCGCACGCCTCCATTTTCCTGAGTGTCTCGCGCCAAGTGGTTCTGTTTATACCAATCATCCTGATTCTTCCACTGTTTTTGCCGGACAACCTGAAGCTGTACGGTGTTATTTGGGCGTCTCCGGTTGCGGATGTTCTATCGGCCATCATCGCCGGCATATATATTTACTTTGAAATCAAGCGTCTCAACGGATTGGCACTAAAAAAATGTAAACCGGCCACGGCTAATTGAAGACGGAGGGAAATATGATAAAAAAAACCACCGCATCGTTCATTTTGGTTGTCCTGCTCATTTTATTTTTTGACATTGACGTGACACAGCTGACCGACAACGCCGTCAACTACCTTTTTCACAAAGAGGAATTAATGGAGCAGGCACAGCAGCCGCAGCTATCCTCCGGAACAATCACTGTGAATCAGAAAAGCGTCAGCATCGGCGACTCTCTGGATCAGGTACTCGGCACCTTCGGCGACGCGATGGATACGCTTGCAAGCGAATATGGCTTCACATGGTACGTGTTTCACAAGGACTACCACGATTACATTCAAATCGGCATGGACGGCGACCGCGCCGTCAGCGTTTATACCAATTCCCCAAACTTTGACTGCAAGGGCGTCCGGATGGGAATGAGTGTGGATGATGTTCGCTTCATTTTTGGTGAACCGATTGAATATATCCAGAAGGGTATGGTGCGCTACACGCGCAATTCTGTGGTGGGCGGCCAGCACGAGTGCGACTGGTTCGACTACGACGGTCTCTATATCAATGTATTTTATGACGTGTTTAAGAATAATACGGTGACCTCTGTCCATATAATAGAAAAAGATACGGAAATGAAGCTGACCGGCAACTATGGCGCGGCTTCCTCCGCGCTTGCGGACAGCTTTGAAAAACAGAATTTTTATGCCGTCAACGCGCTGCGCGTCCGGGAGGGGCTGCCCGCCACACAGTGGAGCGACCAGATGCGCAAGGTTGCGCTTGGACACTCCCGCGATATGGCGGAAAACGATTACTTTGACCATACGGATTTGGACGGCAATAATATTCTCCAACGGGCACAGAAAGCCGGTGTAAAATTCTCCACGGTAGCCGAAAACCTTGCTTCGGGCGGACAGAACGGCATTGTGATGCACGAGCTTTTGATGAATTCTGAGGGCCACCGCCACAACGTTTTGGGGGATTACCGTTTTCTTGGCGTTGGCGTCGCCTTTAATGAAGAGAACCGCCCGTTTTTGACGCAGAACTATTATTCGCCGCAAAAAATTGTCATCGGATGATGGAAGAAGGAGAAGCAGATGGAGAAAAATATTGTGTTTATCGGCTTTATGGGTTCCGGAAAAACAACAGTCGGAAGGCGTGTCGCCGCGAAACTTGGAATAGACTTTTATGATACGGACGAATATATTAAAAAGTGTGAAAAGATGACCGTCCACGACATTATCAAAAAAAAGGGCCGAAAATATTTTGAGGGTACAGAGCGGTTTGCAATTACGAATCTTGCAGAAAACAAAGACTGCCTGATTTCGACCGGCGGAAATACGATGCTTGATGCGCAGAACCGTGAGACGTTGAAAAAGAACGGCATTCTGTTCTGGCTGCGGGCCTCTGCCCAGACCGTTTACGACAACACAAAGAATTCTCATAACAAGCGGCCTGAAATCAGCGGTGCAAGCGTCGAAGATATCGACGCGATGTTAAAAGAACGCGAGCCGTTTTACAGGGAATGTGATGTCATTGTAGATGTAGACGCGCGCGATATGGATAAAATCGTGGAGACGATATTAGAGGAAATTAAACAACGGATGTAATGGTCAAAACAAAAAAACATGGACGAAGGGACTTTCCACGCGAAAGCGTTGTGCCACATTTTTCCAGATTGTGAAAAAGCTCTGGCGTATGTTTCATAGTCATCTTCACTCCCCTATCTTCCACAAATTGCAGGATAACGATTATAACGATTTTTTACATAAGAAAGGTGTGTTAATATGGACGATTGTATTTTTTGCAAGATTATCCGGGGTGAAATCCCATCTAAGAAGGTTTATGAAGATGAACTGGTTTATGCCTTCCATGACATTGCGCCAGCCGCTCCGACACATATTCTGATCGTTCCGAAGGAGCATATCTGCTGCGCAAATGAGTTGGATGAGTCGCATGAGGGCCTGCTTGGCCATATTATATTGACCGCCTCTAAGCTGGCAAAAGAACTTGGTTTCGCGGAGGATGGCTACCGGATTATTAATAACTGCGGTGCCAATGCCGGACAGACCGTTTTTCATCTGCATTTTCACGTTCTTGCGGGAGATAAATTTACAAAGCTAGTTTAAAATTCAAAATCCGCCTCAACAGATGAAGTCTGTCGAGGCGGATTTTTTTATGCGGAAATACGGAACTTCTTTTGAACTGCTTCCTACTATTTTTCCGGCTTCTGTTGTTCCGACTGGCAAGCAGAATCTGAGAAGGTTGTTTCGTTCTACCAAATTCCCATGAAGTGCTGCATCAACAGGCTAACACACGCTATGCCTACCCAGCAGCATAGCCCCATAAAAATTGGTTTTCCCCCGGTTTTTACCAGCTTGACAATATCGGTATTCAATCCAATAGCTCCCATGGCCATTATGATAAAAAACTTGCTCAGGTTCTTTGTGATACTTACAAAAACTTCCGGCGGATTAAAAACTGTTGTAATCACAGAGGCCAAAACAAAAAAGAGGATAAAGAACGGAAAAATTCCTTTCAGACTGACTTTTGCTCCCGCCGTATTCTTTTCCTTCCGTGTCCGGACAAATGCCAGCACCAAGGTTATCGGAATAATCGCGAGCGTACGGGTTAATTTCACAATGGTTGCGGCATCAAGCGTATTGCTTCCATGAATCCCGTCCCACGCGGCTGCGGCCGCAGTAACGGACGAAGTGTCGTTGACAGCAGTGCCTGCAAACAGGCCGAACCCTTCATTGGAAAGCCCTAATAAGCTTCCCAGCGTCGGGAATATGAGTGCCGCGAGAATATTGAATAGAAAGATGACAGAAATAGATTGTGCAATTTCCTCGTCGTCCGCCCCGATTACCGGCGCAGTAGCCGCGATTGCCGACCCGCCGCAAATGGAGGAACCTACCCCAATTAGAGTAGAAATTTTGGAAGGCATTTTTAAGGCTTTATAGAGCACAAAAGATAAAACGAGCGCGGTTGAAATCGTAGCGGCTATAATCGGCAGAGATTGTGCCCCGGTGCGCATAATGCTGGAAAGGTTCATCCCGAAACCCAGCAGAATAACCGCATATTGCAAAATTTTTTTCGAAGTAAACTGAATACCCAGCCCAAACCCGCCTTTTTCTTTAAAAAACAGGGTAATGACCATGCCAATTAAAATGGCAAATACCGGCCCCCCGACGATCGGCATCAGCTTTCCTAGAAACCACGACGGAACTGCAATAACGAGACACAACAAGATACCCTTCCAGTTATTTTTTACGAACTCCATTTGACTCTCCTCCTGCTGCCCAAATGATACTTCTTTTATTTCAGATATTATGTTCTTAAATCTGTCCAACACGTACTTTTTCATTCTTATTTTAGCCTTGAAGCTAAATTTAAATGACTGAATTTGTTTTAAAAAGCTTCACTTACATATGAAAAGAGAGCGTTTTCAATTTACAAGACGCTCCCTTTTTTGTAAGCTCTCCGCACAACAGTTTCTTATTCGGCAAGTTCCGCTTCTGTCATACTCTCTAAAAGCAGACGGTACGCGTTCATCAGATTAACCGCGTCTGTTCTATTATCCATGTTCTGAGAAACAAAAAACCGTTCGATTTTATCCCCGTTTCTGACAGGGAACGCAATAATTGTTCCGTCCTCTTTGGCAACCAGCTTTTTCACCGCTTCATCAGACTGAATCCACTCCCAGGTCTGTGGGGAATATTCCTTAATTTCGTCACCAATGACGGCAAATAAACCATCTTTATTCATTAAGTTCGCAAAGCTCTCCGCCCCGACCGTACCGTCGTCAAAAAATACCGCGGATTCTCCCGCCGCAGCCATCAAGTTCATCTGTTCCGGGTACTGCGAGGCTGTTATAATATGAGAATTTGCTTTCGCCAGCGTTTTGGAAATTTCCAGCAGCTTATCCGTTCCATTCTCCGCTGCCGACGCAGAAATCAGCAACGTAAATGCCGGATTTGACGGTGTTTTAATTTCAATATAGGAACCTTTGTTATACAGCGGCGAATTTCCGTAAAATTGCACCGTATAGTTTGCCGTCTCACAAACGAAACGAAGCGGCAGGTATACCACGTCATTTATCAACTGTGCCGGGACGTCTACGCTTGCGTCCCCGCCGTTCACCTTAACGTTTTTATCGCCTAGGACAAAGCGGATATTCCCTTCATTCAACGAAAAAACATATACCGACTCTTCGGTGTTGGACAACGAACCGCCGACGGCATCTGTAAATTCCCATGCCGGAACCAGCGTCCTGTCCTCTACAATCACGGGCGCGTGTTCGAATTCCAACACGGTTCCGTCAACTGCAATTTGCATTTCTTCTGCAGCGAATGCAGAAATCCCACTTACCATCAATATTCCTGCCAACAGGATGCTCAACCATTTTTTCATATTGTCCTCCCACTCCGGCAAATGCCGGACATATTTATTTTTCACCGACCTGAACCGCGTCAGGATTTGCTAATCATGCTGACGTCACGTTCAATCGGTTCGTTAAATATCAGATGAATGAATACATCCTTTTTTTCACCCTCTATCAGGAACTGGACCTTATCCACGTTTGACAGCTCCGTCAGAGAATTCACAATGGAGTAAACCGTCATCTGTTCTCCCGCGCTGCCGCCCCCGTGCTTCGTGATAAACTCATTGGACAGATTGACAAAGCAGACGCCATCCTTTGTTTCAACTGAACGGATTTTGGTTTCCGCTGGAACCGTTTTATAAAGTTTTTCTTTTTTCGGGCCACGAATCAGTTCCGTAACAATCATTTTTTCCATGGACTCGCCCTTTGGCACCTTAATTCGCCGGATTTCCGGTACCAGATACATCGCGTCCGCGTCGCTGAAGTACAGTGTTACATTGGCTTCGTCCTGATTAAGCGCGTCCGCGTCGAATATCAGGTCGTTGTCCTTAACCGCTCCGCTTTTTTTGCCGTCCTGTCCGGTAAGCTCCTCTCCTTCCACCAGAACCTTAACCCGTTCGATTCCGTGAATGGAACACAGTGATTTTACGATGGACGACGCGGCGAGTACGTCCTGAATACCTTCTGTATTATAAAACTCCTTTGACAAATCCACTGTTGCGCTGCCTTTGTCAACTTCCAAGGATAAGAGGCTGGTTCCGGCGCGAATTGCGCGTGTGTTTTCCTGTGCCTTCGGACCTTCCAGCAGCTTGTTTATCACGTATTCCGGCAGTTCCTCATAAGCGACATTTTTCACGTCAAGCTTTTCTTCCACAAGATCTGTCCCGTCCTTATTTGCAAAATATAGGTTGACAAAATCCTGCTTTTCCTTTTGCCCGACGCTGCTTTGCGGGCCGCCAGCGTTACAGCCAGCTATGAATACCAGAAGCGCCGTCATAAGAACTGCGGCGATTCCGACGATATGTCTGATTCTCACTTTGCGTTCCTCCTCGAATAAATATCCGATTTTATTATACAGGAAAATCATTAAAAAACAATAACAGATGTATTAAAAATAGTTACGCCGCACCAGATATTATACAAAAAAAGCACCCAAAGACTTCAATAAGGGGGGATTTATATTGTCTTTGGGCACAGTGCTATATAAAATTTACGTTCGTTCAAGCTTTGATTTTCTTTTTCAGTTCTTCAATTTCCTGCTGTAATGCTTCAATTTTATCAGTATATTCTATCACCGTTTTAATATATTCGTCTTCCTTCCGCTTCATCTTGCAGTACTCATCTGCGGAGTTGAGCGCAGTCAAAACAGCAACCATTGCTGTGCTCAGCCGGCTGTTCTGCTTCAGGACAGCGGACATCTGCCTATCGACGAAATCCGCAACCTCCAGCATATATTCTCTTGATTCTTCCGAGACCAATGTATAATCCTTATCGCCGATTTTGACCGTAAGTCTGTTTTTTTCCGCCATATCATCACTCCCGCAATGAACCGCTATGCCAATTCCGCATTCACGATTTCGTTCATGATATTCTCAATTTCATTCTGCTTCAGCGACTTTGCTACAACCAACTCACTCACCAGAATCTGCTTGGCGCTGTTGAGCATTTTCCGCTCACCGGTGGAAAGCCCCCGGCTTTTGTCACGGTACATCAGGTTTTTCACCACATACACCACCTCGTAGATATCTCCGCTTTTAATTCGCGTCATATTCTCCCGGTAGCGTTTGTTCCAGTTGGAATCCATCTCTGTGTGGCAATTCTTAAATTCTTCGAGCACCTTGTCCGCCTCTGTATTGTCAATCACATCGCGGATGCCGATTTCCTTTGCGTTACTCATGGGGATCATTACCTTCATGTCTCCGATGGGCATTCTCATTATGTAGTACTGTTGTTTTACTCCCATTATCTCGCGTTCTTCAATGGCTTCGATAATACCTGCACCATGCATGGGGTAAACAATTTTATCCCCGATATCGTAACCCATTCTCCATAAACCTCCCCAACAAAACCAAATCACAAACCTTTATGTCTATTGTATTACATTTTTGTTAAATTGTCAAGTCTTTGTTGTTACGTTAACTTTATTTTAACCGGCCGCCGCTGACCGACATTCCGAAGTGCTTAAGAAAATCGTAAGAAGACGGTAAGGTTTCATTAAAACATCTTCGCACCAAGTATGGTTAAATATACTTGTAGTTGGCCCAGTCCAAGGCCAGAAAGGATAATTCCACAAATGAAACGGAACACAGCCAGATATAAGAAAAAACACCGAATCCGCAAACTGCTTGTCATTGCAGTTTCCTTTACGATAATCATAGCCGGAGGCCGCTCCCTGCTCTCCCGTCTCCCCACAGGACTATTGTCTAAACATGCGGTTCCGGGAGAACCGGTCAACGGCGGAGGAACGGCGGCGGTAAATCTGTACAGCGAACACGGAATTCTTTTAGAATTAAAAACCGGAGATGTGCTCTGGAAAAAAGCATGCGATAGCAAGACATGGCCAGCCTCTCTGACAAAAATCATGACCGTGCTGGCCGCAATTGAAGAAACCTCTGACCTTCGAAAAAAGGTAACGCTGCCGGAAGATATTTATCCGGCGTTGTACAATGAAAAAGCCTCTATGGCCGGATTTCTTCCAGGAGAGACCGTCCGTGTTATCGATTTGCTTTACGGTTCTATGCTTCCCTCCGGTGCGGAAGCCTCTGCAACGCTTGCGCGGCACGTGTCAGGGACACAGGAAGCCTTCGTCGCCCTCATGAACCAAAAAGCCAACCAACTGGGGATGACCGGTACCCATTATGAAAATGTAACTGGTCTTCACCACCCCAACCACTACACCACCGCTGCGGACACCGCAAAGCTGCTGCGGTATGCCCTGCAAAACAAAACCTTTCGGACTGTATTTACTGCGGAACGTTATTCCATCCCGCCGACCAACCTGCATCCATCCGGCATAACCTTCCACAGCACGCTGTCACAGAATGCGGATACCCTGCTGTTTAACGGCGGCAAAATTATTGGGGGAAAAACCGGGTACACCCAGCAGGCCCAGCTATGTCTCGCAAGCCTCGCCGTCAAAAACGGGAAAGAATATATCCTGGTTACAACAGGCGCGCCAGGCAGTCATGAAACTGCCCAGTTCAACATATTGGATGCGATTTCCCTCTATTCCCACTATGCAAAATAACGCCCAAAACTTCCCAGACAATTCTCATAGGCTGCGAAAGAGCTTTGAAACAAAGAACGGCTTTCACCGATTGTGAAAGCCGTTTTCCTGCTTATGATACCGTTTTTCCTATCAACAGTTTTTAAAAAAAGAACTACTTCCGTTTATTTTCCGTTTGGATAAACCGGATAGCTTCTTCAATCCAATATGCGCACTCGTCATGGATATAGTCGTCATTCTGCACGCTTGTCACTTGATTGGCCAGCGAAAGGCCATGTGGACCATGGGGATAGACATGCAGTTCAAACGGAACGCCGTTTGCCGACAGCGCAGAAGCGAACAGCAAGGAGTTTTCCACAGGAACGGCCGCGTCCTCGGCGGTGTGCCACAAGAAGGTCGGCGGCGTGTCTGCCGAAACATGCTTTTCCAGCGAAAGCTTTTCCAGCAGTACGGCGTCCCCTTGCGTCAAATTCTCGAAACTGCCTCTATGGGTGAATTGGGACGACGTAATGACCGGATAGCCTAAAACAACCTGATTTGGTTTAAACTGCTCATTCGTCTCCCCAATCAATGCGGAAAGCTCCGGATCATTCCAGTATACGCCCAGGTGCGCGCAAAGATGCCCGCCAGCAGAAAATCCGCAAATGCTGATGTTGTCCGGGTCGACATTCCATTCTGCGGCGTGTTTCCGCACCATGCTGACAGTCCGCGCCAAATCCTCTACCGGACACGGGTGATGGTACTCCGGGGCGACCCGGTAATATAACACAAAGGTATGGAAGCCTGCTGCGGAAAACCGCAGCGCAACCGCTTCGCCTTCTCTGTCCGACACAAACTCATAACCGCCTCCAGGCACGACAATGACGGCTCCGCGCGCGTCCCCTTCAAACAGTGGATCGTTTATGTACGTATCCACGTAGGGATAGTCCTGCTCATATAGTTTGATTCTCTGTTGTATCATCAAAACGACTCCTTTATGATGCCCCTCAACGAGACTAGATTACATTGTTGACTGCACACAGCACCCCGAGCTTGCCGCTTTCATAGGTCAGCCCGCCTTGCAGATATGCGACATACGGCGGACGGATGGGGCCGTCTGCAGATATCTCGATGCTTGCGCCGGAAACAAATGCACCCGCCGCCATAATGACCTGATTTTCATAGCCCGGCATATCCCACGGCTCCGGCGTGACAAACGAATCAATCGGCGCGCCCCGCTGTACCCCACGGCAGAAGGCACAAATTTTCTTCTCGTCCCCGAGCCGGACCGCCTGAATAATATCGCCGCGCGGCTCATCACTCGCCGGGCAGACAGAAAATCCGGCCAGCTCCAGCATTCTCGCCGCGAGCAGGGCGGTTTTCAGGCTCTGCGCCACAACATGGGGCGCGAGAAAAAAGCCCTGGTACATCAGCCGGTTCATTCCAAGGCTTGCACCCACCTCACTGCCAATTCCCGGCGAAGTAAGCCGGCATGCTACTTTTTCAATTAAATCTGCCCTTCCCGCAATATATGCTCCCGTCAGGGCCAAACCGCCGCCCGGGTTCTTTATCAAGGAACCCACCATCAAATCCGCTCCTACGTCCGTAGGTTCTCTTGTTTCCACAAACTCGCCATAGCAGTTGTCCACCATACAGATAATATCCGGGTTCGCCGCTTTCACACAGGCTACAATCTTTTCAATATCCGCTACCTGAAGCGATTTCCGCCAGTCATATCCCTTAGAACGCTGAATTTCCACCAGCTTGACCTCCGGCGTCAGTGCGCTTTGGATGGCCTGTAAATCCGGCGATCCATCCTCCAGAAGCGCGACCTCTTTGTAGGAAACGCCCCATTCTGCCAGTGAGCCGTTTCCATTTCCGCGCAGGCCGATAACCTCTTCCAGCGTATCATAGGGCCGGCCGGTGACGGACAGCATCACATCCCCCGGCCTCAGAACCCCAAACAGGCAGGTCGAGAGTGCGTGCGTACCGGACACTATGCTGTGCCGGACTAGCGCAGCCTCCGCGCCGAAAACGCGCGCATAAATGCGGTCGAGCGTATCACGACCGATATCGTCATAGCCGTACCCCGTCGTCTGGCCCAAATGCTGTTCGCTCACCCGGTATTCAGAGAATGCCTGCATAACTTTCAGTTGGTTTGCGGCACAGACCTTATCAATCTGTGTGAAATGCGGGCAAATATCCTGCTCCGCGCGCTGCATCAGCGCAAGAGTACAGTCTTTAATTTGGTATTCCTTTTTTAAACATTCGTAATAATCCATTACAGTTCATAAACATCCTTTGATGGCAGAACACGGATTCCTCCGTCTGTCATTGCCTTGATAGATTTTTCGATATCATCGGTTTTCAGAATGACATATGCCTTACCCGCGTGGCTGCTGACAAATGCGTACATATATTCTACCGCGATATCGCTGTCCCGCATGAGGCACAGCGCTTTGTTCAGGCCGGCGGGCTGGTCGTCCACTTCAATTACAATCACGTCCGTGCATTTCACCGTGATATCGTTTTCCTTCAGCACGCTTACCGCCTTCTCCGGATCCTGCACAATCAGCCGGAGGATGCCGAAATCTGTTGTATCCGCAATTGATACCGCGCGGATATTGATGCCGTTGTCCGCCAAAACCTGTGTGATTTTCGATAATTTGCCCCGGACATTCTCCACAAACACAGAAATTTGTTTGACTGGCATACCGTTCACTCCTTTCGTTGTTACCGCCCAGTGGGCTTATGTTGTTTATCCTGCCCCATATCCTCTGTTTTTAGCCGGCAGGGTTTGGAAAAATCATTGTTCTTTCGAATCATATCCTAACTGAAACGCCTTCAAATTGACTTCGAGGAACTTTTCCGGAACCGTCTGGCGTATCGCCTGTTCCCATTGCTCCTTCGTGACGTTGGTATGCTTCGCCATCAGGCCAATCAGAACCACGTTGACCGCCTTGACATTACCAGCCTGTTTTGCAATCGACAGCGCGTCGCAGGAAACAACCTCGATTCCGGCGTGTTCCATTTTAGAAATAATTTTTTCGGGATATGTCATCGCTCCGGTAATAACCGGCATCGGATTCATTTCCTGGGTGTTGACGATATATTTCCCGCCCTTTTTCAGGTATGAAATATACCGGTACGCTTCCAGCTTTTCAAAAGCGAGAATCACATCCGCTTCCCCTTCTTCGATCACCGGAGACGCTACCTTTTCCCCGTACCGCACATAGGTCACGACGCTTCCGCCCCGCTGGCTCATGCCATGCACCTCGGAAAGCTTGACATCGACGCCGAGGTTAATCGCCGCCGCGCCGATGATTCTGGAGGCGAGCAGCGTTCCCTGGCCGCCTACGCCTACTATCATAATATTCATAAAGAGTGACATCCTTTCTGTATATGCCGCCGTTTCCGGCTTCTCAAGGGCAAAACGACGAAGCGTGCCCCTCCTTGTCTTAACCTCTCTCAATCGCGCCGAATTTGCAGACGTTCGGGCACAGGCCGCAGCCGACACATAGCGTTTCATCAATCTCCGGGCCGTGTTCCGTCATTGAAATTGCAGGACAGCCCAGCTTCATGCACATTTTACAGTTTTTACATTTATCGTTGATGATATATTTCCCCGTATAGCCCGCTTTTTTCAAAAGCGCACAAGGGCGCTGTGCGATAATGACAGACGGTTCATCCGCAGCAATTTCTTCTTTTACAATTTTTTCAAATTTTTCCACATCGAACGGATCTGCAACAACAACGCGGTCAACACCCACCGCGTGACAGAGCTGCACCAAATCGACCTGCCGGGTCGGTTCATTCTTAATCGTAAACCCGGTGGACGGGTTCTGCTGGTGGCCTGTCATGCCTGTAATGGAATTGTCAAGGATAATGGTCGTTGTCGTCCCTTTATTGTACACCACGTCAATCAGGCCCGTGATGCCGGAATGAATAAAGGTGGAATCTCCTAACACTGCGACAGTCTTAGAAGCGAATTCACGTCCGCGGGCTTTCTCCATCCCATGCGCACCCGAAATACTTGCACCCATACAGACGATTGTATCGATGCTAGCAAGCGGTTTGGCACAACCCAGGGAATAACAGCCGATATCCCCGCTGACATGCAGCTTCAGCTTGGACAAAACATAGAACACGCCTCTGTGGGAACAGCCCGGACACATGACCGGTGGCCGGACGGGAATTTCCTTCTCTGGCTGAACCGCTGTCTGTGGTCTTTCACCTAAAATTTTCTCTTTCAGAAGCGCCACGCTATATTCTCCGATTAACGTAAACGCCTCTTTGCCGACCACCTGAACCCCCATTGCCCGGATTTGTGTTTCCAGAACCGGGTCAAGCTCCTCGACAACGTAGCAGGTCTCCACCTTAGAAGCAAAATCAGCAATCAGCTTACTCGGAAGCGGGTTTACCATTCCAAGCTTCAGGAACGATGCGTTTGGAACGGCCTCCTTCGCATACTGGTAACAGATTCCGCTGGCTATAATCCCAATTTTCGTATCGCCTAATTCAACCCGATTCATCTCACATTTTTCCGCGTAAGCCGCCAGCGCATTGGTACGTTTTTCTACCATAACGTGCTTTGGCTTTGCATTGGCGGGAATCATCGCATTTTTGGCGATATCCTTTGCGTATTCCTTCACTCCGACATCTTTTCGCTCTTCCATCTCCACCAGACTTTGCGAATGGGCGACGCGCGTCGTCAGGCGAATCAATACCGGTGTATCAAATTCTTCGCTTATTTGATAGGCGAGCTTGACATACGCCTTACATTCGGCGCTGTCAGCTGGTTCCAGCATGGGAACCTTCGCACCGATTGCGTAGTTGCGGGAATCCTGTTCATTCTGGGAGCTATGCATGCCAGGATCGTCGGCAACCGCGATAACCAAGCCCCCGTTGGTGCCGATATAGGACACGGTAAACAGCGGGTCTGCCGCCACATTGAGGCCCACATGCTTCATGGCGGAAATAGCGCGGGCTCCAGCTATCGAAGCGCCTACAGCGGTTTCTACCGCCACCTTTTCATTCGGCGCCCACTCGGAATATATCTCGTCATATTTTGCGATAAATTCAGTAATTTCTGTACTCGGCGTTCCCGGATAGGACGATGCGACTTTTACGCCCGCCTCATACGCTCCACGGGCAACTGCTTCGTTACCCAGCATCAGTTTTTTCATATTCTAAATTCCATCCCTTTCTGGTAAGGTGCCAATCTGAGTCTTTGGACTGTTATACTGCCTACCGGTTATCAATTACGTGCTTTGCTTTGCCTGTGGTGCGCTCAATGCTCTTCGGCTCCATCAGTCTGACCTTCGCGACAAGGCCAAGCACGACATGCAGTTTATGTTTAATCTCATTTTCCAGCTGCTCCAGTTTTTCATAACTGTCAAGCAGGCTGTCGTCTATTAATTCCACACGGACTTCAAGCTGATCTACATACCCTTTTTTGCTGACCACTAACTGGTAGTACGGGCTGATTTCCTTCATTCCGACCAACACGCTTTCCACCTGCGACGGGAACACGTTGACACCCTTGATAATGAGCATATCATCGCTCCGCCCTTGGATTTTAGCCATACGCATCGTCGTCCTGCCGCATTTGCACTGCTCAGGCATCAACCAGGAAATATCTTTTGTCCGGTAACGGAGTACGGGAATGCCCTCTTTATTGATGGTGGTGATAACCACCTCGCCTTTTTCTCCGGCCGGAAGCACTTCTCCGGTATTCGGATCGATAATTTCAACGATGAAACAGTCCTCATTAATGTGGTGGCCGCACTGGTAAATACATTCTCCCGCCACACCAGGACCCATAACCTCGGAAAGACCGTAATTTTCCGTCGCGATAATGCCGAGCTTATCTTCTAAAACCTTACGCATTTCCTCGGTATGGCCCTCTCCGCCAAACATACCAATCCGCAGATGAAGGTCGTTTTTTGATAGGCCCATTTCCTCTAAAACCTCGGAAATATACAGTGCATAAGTCGGCGTCGCAACAAGCAGCGTCGTCTGGAAGTCCTGCATTAGCATAATCTGTTTCTCCGTGTTGCCGGAGGACATCGGAATCACCGCCGCACCGACCTTCTCCAAACCGTAGTGAAGGCCAAAACCACCAGTGAACAGGCCGTAGCCGAATGCAATCTGCGCCACATCTTCGTCGCTTCCGCCCGCCATCATAACGAGCCGGGCAATCATGTCCGACCAGGTGTCTAAATCCTTTTTGGTATAGCCCACAACCTTTGGTTTCCCCGTTGTGCCGCTCGACGCGTGAATCCGCACAATCTTTTTCATCGGCACGGCAAACATGCCAAACGGATAATTATCCCGAAAATCCTCTTTTGTAGTGAACGGAATTTTTTCCAAATCCTTCAGCGACTGAATATCACTGGGCTTTACACCCACCTCGTCGAGCCGCTTCCGGTAAAGCGGTGTATGTTCATAAGCATAAGCTACTGTATGCTTCAGCCTCTCCAGCTGCAACTCGTTCATTTTATTCCTGGACATGCACTCGATGTCCTTCTGAAAGTAATTCATTTCCTCGCTCCGTTCTATTTGAAATACAATTTACTACAATGCATTGTAAGCCGCTTTCTCCTCGGTCCGTCAGCTATTACGTCCTTCTGCCGGCAGGCAGACGCCCGGCCTGGGTTATTTTTTCAAACCTGCAAACGCTGTTTCAACCTGTCCTTCCGGCAGCTTTTTTGTAAACAGGCTGACAACCGGAGTGACTACAAGCGAAACCGCCATCGCAACAACACCAAAATTCTGGGAAAGGTTGCTCGCAACTTTAAAGCCCTCCAATGCACCGTCAGGATTGGTTACGGTACAAAACAGCGTCCCCCCGCCCACAATCACAAGGCCGGACAGCATCCCCGACCAGGCGCCGGCACGCGTCGTCCCTTTATAATAAAGCCCCCAGAGATACGGCCCGATAAAGCAGCCCGCGACCACGCCCCAGGAAAAGGACATCAACTGCATGATAAACGCGACCTTAAATGTCGCAAACAGGAAGGACGCGGCAATAAACACAAAGCAAAGCAGCCGCATGACAATCATCTGTTTGGTTTTGTCATAGTTTGGGTTGACGACGGGCATTAAATCGACCGCAATCGCAGAACTGGACGTCAGAACAATGGACGAAAGCGTCGACATGGAAGCCGACAGCACCAGCAGCAAAATGACACTCAGTAATATATTGGTCCAGATGTTTCCTGAGAGCGCATTCATCAGCATCTGCGGAACAACCGCGTCATAATTCCCGCCTGCCGGAAGCGTATTGCCCAGATACAGCCTACCGAACGTACCCACAATATAGGCCCCGCCGCCGATGATGACCGCGAACACAGTCGCGACAATCGCCGCTTTATAAATGTGTTTTTCATTATCAATCGCGTAATATTTATGTATCATCTGCGGGAGTCCCCACGTTCCGATACTCGTCAGCAAAATATTCATCAGCAAGAATGACCACATGTTCCCGCCAACCGGCGAAACAAGGTTCGGCTCGATTGCCTTGAGCTTCGCAAGTCCTTCTGTAAAGCCTCCTACAACCGGGTTGTTGACGATGACCACAACCATCACGACCACACCGACCAGCATGATGATACCCTGGATAAAGTCCGTCATAACCGTGGCGACATAACCGCCCAGCACCAGGTAAATCGCAGTCAGCGCCGCGATGATGAACATACAGATAACCTCGCCGTTCGAGCCGAATACAGGAAAAATCTGTGAGAACAAATAGCCCAGCCCCTTATAAACAGTGGCGCAATACGGCACGAGGAAGACAAATATAATTAACGCCGAATAAATTTTCATATTTTTACTTTGATAGCGCGCTTCAAAAAATTCCGGCATCGTCGAAGAATTCAAGGTATGCGTCATGGTCCGGGTCCGCCGCGCGAGCACCAGCCACGCCAAAAGGCAGCCCAGAATCGCGTTGCCAATGCCGATCCAGATGCCGCCGATGCCGACAGTCCATCCGGTTTTTCCGGCATAGCCAATAAAAATCACCGCGCTGAAATAAGATGTACCGTACGCAAATGCACTAATCCACGGCCCGATATTCCGTCCGCCCAGCAGGAATCCATCCATTGTTTTGGAATGCTTTGACGTATTTAGGCCGATAATGATCATTAATGCTGTAAAAGCCAGTAAAAATATAAATGCGATTGTTTGCGTCATAATTGTGAAATGCCTTTCTGGCCCGCAAAATAAGTTACGTTCTATTGCGGACCTGATAGAACGCTGGACGGATATGCCTGAACATAACCATACTAGTTTATTTTATAATTTTTCATAGGAAAAGTCAATCTTAAACTTTGTTTTTTATTGTTTTTTGACGGATTATTTAGTATAATAAAAGAGATTGAAAAAAATATGCAAAAATGGAGTGACAAAAATGATTACCTTTGACCGTTTTTACGAAGGAAAACGTCATATTTTAACCATGAGCTATGATGACGGAACGGTTTATGACCGTAAACTGGTCGAGATTTTTAACCGGTATGGCATCCGCGGTTCGTTTCATCTGAATTCAGGCTTTTTCGGCAAAGAACGGTACATTAGCGCGGATGAAGTCGCCGGCTTATATCAGGGACACGAGGTTTCCGTACATACGCTGACCCATCCGCATCTGGAACAGGTTTCCCCTACGAATGCCGTCATACAGGTCTTGGATGACCGGAAAAACTTGGAGGCGCTGTGTGGATATCCGGTACGGGGCATGTCATACCCATTTGGCACGTATAATGATAGTGTTTTGGAAACGCTTCGCCAGTGCGGAATCGTTTGTAGCCGTACTGTACGGGCCACAAAAGGCTTTGGCCTGCCGGGGAACTTCCTTGAATGGCACCCAACCTGCCACCACAGAGACGCGCTGGCGCTTGCCGATCAATTCATGAAAAATTTCGATGCCCCGTTCCGCATTCCCCTGTTTTACGTCTGGGGCCACAGCTACGAATTTAACGATAACAACAACTGGGATTTGATAGAGGAATTCTGCAAACGTCTCGGCGGACGGGACAACATTTGGTATGCTACGAATATTGAAATTTACGACTACATTACTGCTCAGCACAGACTGCAAATCTCCACCGACAATAAAATAATTCATAATCCTTCCGCACAGACCGTCTGGGTAGCAAATGACGGAGAAACAATTGAAATCAAAGGCGGACAAACCGTCAGACTATAAAAAGTGCCCGTTTAACAGAAGAAGAGGTGCCATTATGAATAAACTTTTTAGCATGATAATCATGACCCTCCTGCTTTTCACCGCAGGCTTTTCCGTTTGCGCAGAAGATGAAATCGCTGTACAATTAAACGGCAACCCGGTGGAATTTTCAGATCAAGGTGCCGTCCTGTGCAATAGCCATGTATTGGTGCCTGCACGCGGCTTGTTTGAACAAATGGGTGCTTATGTCGAGTGGGACCCCGAAAAGGTAACCGTACAGATTACTACCGTCACCAAAACGCTGCTGTTGCAAATCGGGAATCAGTATATGCTGATTGTGGACAATGCCGAATACGGCAGCGATACCTCCGGCGCATATGTTCCCGCCATGATAGAGTTAGACATGCCCGCGACACTGCTCAACGGCAGGACAATGGTACCGCTCCGGGCTATATCTGAAGGGCTTGGCGCCGAGGTGGAATGGAATGAAGAATCAGCTTCTGTTCATATCACTTATACCGCCCCTAACATTGTGCAGTAGCGAATTCTATAAAACAGAGGACCGGAACAGGCTGTTCCGGTCCTTCATTTATTATTCATTTCGTTTCCGTTCCAGCATATATTCCACCGAATCGACCAGCGCCTTCCAACTGGCTTCAATGATATCGGAGGAAACACCGACGGTACTCCAGTTCTCCTCACCGTCGGTGGACTCTATCAAAACGCGGATGCGCGACGCGGTCGCATCTTTACCGTCTAAAACGCGGACCTTGAAATCAATCAGGCGCATCTTCCCAATTTCCGGATAGAACCGTTCCAGCGCTTTTCTCAGCGCCTTATCAAGCGCATTAACCGGACCGTCGCCCTCTGCAGCCGTTATTTCCGACTTTCCGTCGACGTTGATTTTTATCATTGCAGAAGAACTGTAGTTGTTTGGATTCGGTGCGATGGAAAATACCTTAAACTGTTCCAGTCCAAAAAATGGCGTGTACCTCCCCAGCTTTTTGCGAATCAGGAGTTCAAAGGAGCTTTCCGCACCCTCAAACTGATACCCCTCACTCTCAAGCGTTTTCAATTCATCCAAGATCTCTTTTGTTTCTTCTGAATTGCGGTCTATGGAATCGTCTACCTTATGGATAGAGGAAATGACGGTTGAGCGCCCGGACATTTCCGACATCAGAAAACGGCGCTCGTTTCCCACCGTTTCCGGCGCAACATGCTCGAACGTTACCGGATTTTTATGCACCGCATCAATATGCATACCGCCCTTATGCGCAAACGCCATATTCCCCACATAGGGCTTTCGTTCATCCGGCACAACGTTCGCAAGCTCATAGACATACCTCGCCCTGCTTTTCAGCGTTTTCATGTTTTCCTCCGGAATACACAAGTATCCCCGCTTGAGCTGTAAATTAGGAATGATGGTGCAGAGGTTGGCGTTGCCGCACCGTTCACCGAAACCGTTCATCGTACCCTGAAACTGTGCCGCACCCGCTAAAACGCCTATTACGGTATTCCCAACCGCCATGCCCACATCGTTGTGACAATGGATTCCGATTTTCAAATCCGGAAACCTATGCACCACCGCTGCCGTAATTTCCGAAATTTCATCCGGGAACGACGCGCCGTTCGTGTCGCAGAGGCAAAGGGTGTCTGCCCCGGCCTGCGCTGCTGTTTCCAGCACCTGCATAGCGTATGGGAGGTTATTTTTGTATCCGTCAAAGAAATGCTCTGCATCAAAAACGATCTCTTTGCCGTTCTTTTTTAAATACCGCAGTGTGGAATCCACAATTGCAAGGTTTTCCTCCAGTTCCGCGCGAAAAACCTCTTTGACATGAAGGTCCCACGCTTTGCCAAAAATCGTCGCTACCGGCGCACCTGACTGCAAAATTGCCCGGATATTCGCATCGTCCTCCACGCGTATGCCAATCTTATGTGTGC
>CABSKZ010000012.1 GCA_902478395.1 uncultured Eubacteriales bacterium
ATGAAGCCATTACAGTAACGGTGGAAGGACCGGATGAGGACGCGGCAGCCGCTGCTATGGAAGCGTTTCTTAAAGAAAACCTGTAAACATTGTGTCTGGACTGTTGAACGGACAATAAGCTTGCCTGAGAGGGGAGACAGAATATGGTCACGTTACATGGAAAAGGAGTATTTGGCGGCATTGCCATTGGAACGCTGTCCTTTTACAAACGAAAGCAGCCGAAGATTAAACGGTATCATGTAGAGGACGCAGCGGCGGAAATCGAGCGTTTTGAGCAGGCAAAAGAGAAAGCTATCAAAGAACTGGGGCGGCTGCATGAAAAAGCGCTGACGGAGGTTGGCGAGGCA
This sequence comes from uncultured Eubacteriales bacterium, assembly GCA_902478395.1. Classification (GTDB taxonomy): domain Bacteria; phylum Bacillota; class Clostridia; order UBA1381; family UBA9506; genus CABSKZ01. The sequence goes on from CABSKZ010000012.1 coordinate 348, forward strand.
AACGCCATGATTTTCGAAATCCACCAGATGATGCTTGAGGATCTCGATTACTGCGAGTCCATCACCAGCATCATTACGACACAGAAAGTCAATGCCGAATATGCAGTGGGCACAACTGCGGACAATTTTGCGGAGATGTTTTCATCGATGGACGACGACTATATGCGAGGTCGTGCCGCTGATGTTCGGGACGTTTCAGAGCAAGTGCTCACCATTCTTTCCGGCGGGGAGAAAAAAGCCCTAGCCGGGGGCCGGCCGGTTATTATCGCGGCTGACGACCTTGCGCCGAGTGAGACTGTCCAGATGGACAAAAGCCTCATCCTTGGCTTTGTGACGATGTGGGGGTCCCAAAATTCTCATACGGCAATTCTGGCGCGGACAATGAATATTCCAGCGATTATCCAGACAGGGGAAGCCCTGACAGACGAATATGACGGGGCTGTTGCCATTGTCGATGGATTTTCAGGAGCCGTTTATATCGACCCCGACGAGGAAACGCTGGCGATTATGCGGGAAAAGCAGGAGACGGAACGCAATAAACGCCGGCTGCTGGAGGAACTGCATGGTCAGGACAACGTGACGCTGGACGGAAGACGCATCAATATTTATGCCAATATCGGCAATCCTTCCGATTTAGGGGCGGTTCTGCAAAACGACGCTGGGGGAGTGGGACTGTTCCGGAGTGAGTTTTTGTACCTGGAAAGCAGCAGCTATCCCTCGGAGGAGGAACAGTTTGCGAAATATAGAGATGTCGCGGAAAATATGGCAGGAAAGAAAGTCATTATCCGCACATTGGACATCGGTGCGGATAAACAGATCGGTTATTTTAATTTACCGCATGAGGAAAACCCCGCGATGGGGTTCCGCGCCATCCGGATTTGCCTGGAACGGCCGGAATTGTTCAAAACACAGCTTCGCGCGTTATACCGCGCCTCGGCCTATGGCAGCATAGCCATCATGTTTCCGATGGTAACCGCGGTCGGCGAGGTGCGGGAAATTAAGCAGATTATAGAAGAAGTGAAACAGGAACTGCGTTCCGAAGGCCTTCCGTTCGATGAACAGGTCGAACTTGGCATTATGATTGAAACCCCAGCTGCCGTAATGGTCTCCGACGAACTGGCAAAAGAGGTAGACTTTTTCAGCATCGGCACCAACGACCTGACACAGTATACCTTAGCGGTAGACCGGCAGAATGCCAAGCTAGACCGGTTTTACGACCCGCACCATCCTGCGGTGCTGAAGTTTATTCAAATCGCTGCGGAGAACGCGCATAAAAATGGCATATGGATTGGCATCTGCGGGGAGCTTGCCGCCGACCTTGCGCTGACAGAAACCTTTTTGCGGATGGAAATTGACGAACTCTCCGTCTCTCCGGCATATATCCTTCCGCTGCGGGATAAGGTGCGGAAAATGAAGCTCAATGTCTGAAAGGCATTCTTACAGCAAGCAACAGGCTGGGAATACCCCGCCTGTTGCTTGCTGCTTATAGGGTTAAGCTGACTAATTCGCTGATATCATCAATAATAAAATCCGGCTCGTCATTCTGTAATTCCTCACGGGTAAACGAGGTGGTAACCGCGACGCAGCGCATATTTGCAGCTTTTGCGGCGACAATTCCATTTTTTGCGTCTTCTATGACGATGCAGTCAGAAGGGTTAGCGCCCAGCCTCTCTGCCGCCATCAGATAGATATCCGGAAATGGCTTTTTTTGTTTCACATCCTCGCCGCCGATGATTGTGGAGAATAAGTCTCGGTCGATCGCCGCGGCTTTTAGGTTGGCATCAATTTTAATTTTATCTGCACTGGAGGCAAGGCCTAGAATATGTCCGGCTTCCCGCAGCGCATTGAGGGTGGAAATTGTGTTTGGATAAACGGAAAGCTCCTTGTCCACGATCTCAAGATATTTTTCATAGACTGTTTTTTTCATTTCCACGCGGTACACCGCGCCATACTTTTCTGCCACGCCACCGACAAAACGGTCCTCTCCCGCGCCGATAAATGGGATAAAATCGTCCGGCTTCGCGTGCACGCCATATTCAGCCAAGCCGGCGATGGAGGCCGCCGTGATGACGGGCTCAGAATCTACCAGAACACCGTCCATATCAAATAAATAAAACAATTTTCATTCTCCTTCCGCTTTCTTGTTCACCAGCATTATACCTGAAAAGAATCCACTTTGCAAGCAGTGTTTTATAAAACAGACGTTCATAGTTAGAATGAAGAAAAAACAGAGTGTTGGGACGGCAGGAGTCACGCGGATTCTAAGTTCAGGGGGAAAAATACCAGACATAACTCCGGAATGTGGAAAATTGACAACAAAAAAGGAGATAAATGGTATGCCCGTTGATAAAACGAGACCATTATCAGTAAAAAACAATGTTTTTCGGTAAAAAATATTGTTTTTTCAATTTGCTTTGATATAATGATATACGTGTTATCATGTGTTAATTTTGTCGAGATGGGAAGGAGCGGACCTATTATGGCTTTTGCATGGAAAGAATGGATGAAAAAAGCATGGTTTGGCCTCCCGAGAATCAAAGAAAGACATAACTTGTACATATCTAATATCCGGTCACAATATAACTATAATAATGATGTTCCTTCTATTATCTGCTCCTCATGTATCGGCGGCTTGATCTCGCATAATCTTGGATTGCAGTTCTGTTCCCCGACGGTGAATTTATGGATAGATAATCAGGATTTTGTCAAGTTTGCCTGTAATTTGGAGGGATATCTGCAAAAAGAGCTGGTCTTTGACGAAGCCATTGAAAATCCGGGACAGTTTAAGAAGGGAAAGTTTCCGATTGCTAAGCTGGGAGATATTACGGTATATTTTAACCACTACCATACGGCAGAGGAAGCAGCCACAAAGTGGAATGAGCGGAAACAAAGAATTCATTATGATAACTTGTTCCTCATCACGGATGATAACCGGCTGACCGATGAGGAAATTAACCGGCTGCAGTCGGTTCCGTGTAAACGGTTTATCCTGTTTACTGCCAGACCGCGCCCTGAAATCGACAATTCATTCTGGATGAAGCGTTATTCCAAGACTGGCTATTTAGGAAATTACAATAACCGGGATAGAGACGGCCTTCGTGAATTCGAAAAGTCATTTAATTACGCACGATGGCTAAACGGCGAGAATGACTTTTCGATGGATACCTAATTCAGGAACTGTGGGAATCTGTGCGAGCCAGGTATGCTGACAACGATAAATCGCTGTTTTAATGGTTCTGAGTTGATATAAATAGGAAAGTATTTGATATAGTATAAAAATTTGATGGCCTGTGTGGATATGCCGATAGGAAAAATGGATATGATAAATTACTAAGGTACGCGGACACCAAAATTTTTTTGCGTTTTGGACATGGCAAATGGTATATTCATTAAAAACCTGGAATATTTTGTTTGGGGGAATTAAATCGTGAAATTTAACAACTTTAGCCAGCGTTCTGCGGATAACAATTTGATCAGCCTGATAATTGACATTTTTGTGTTAATTTTATCCTTTGGATTATCGGGGCTCGTGTTGTTCCGGAATTTGGAGCTTTTAGTTACAGATATGAATTTGTTGATTTTTACTGTTGTCTATGGGATATTGGTCATTTTCTTTTTTACAGTATTTGAAATGTATTCTTCTATTATTATCGGTTATAAGCCGAGTATGGTAACAATTATCCTGACCTCTTTATATACTTTGGCAATTACAGAGTTCGTTAGTCTTGTATTTCTCCATGATGGGGAGCACCTGTTGTTCATTTTGATTGGCGCGATATTGTCGGCGTTGCTTTTGTTGTTTTGGCGGTATTGCCGGCACCTGTATTTCCTGAAGCGGAAGAATAAGACGAAAATTTTAATGGTTGAAAAATTAAAGGACGATAATTCCCGTGTCCGGCGTCTGAAATATTCCTGCCTGGACATGTATGATGCGTGGTATGAGCAAATAGATGTGAATGATAGCGATGCTGTCAAAAAATTTATGAAGGAAGAATTTCCGAAGTATGACGGTATCTGCATGATGGAAAGCATTCCGATGAATGTAAAGGATATGTTTATCAAAGAAGCCTTAAAGCTGGGAAAAGAATTCTTTATCATACCTGCAATGTATGAACTGAACTTCACAAAGGTTATGCTGGCCTTCTTTGACGACGTAATGGTTCTGCATATTATTCCGCACCGGCTCAGCAGCACACAAATGTTTATCAAACGGTTTTTCGATTTGCTCTTTTCAGGAATCGGGATTCTGGTTGCGGCAATTCCAATGCTGTTGATCGCACTCGTTATCCGGATATCGGACGGCGGGCCTGCAATGTATACACAGGTACGCCTGACGAAAGGAATGCGGGAATTCAATATCTATAAATTCCGTACGATGGTGGTAAACGCTGAAAAAATGACAGGACCGATGTTTGCGCAGAAGGATGACCCGCGTATTACGAAGCTGGGAAAATTTCTTCGAAAAACGAGGCTGGATGAACTCCCGCAGTTGTTTAATGTCTTTTTAGGTGACATGAGCTTTGTTGGCCCGCGTCCGGAACGGCCGTTTTTTGTGGAGCAGTTCAGAAAAGAAATCAACTACTATGACCAGCGGTTCTGTGTGAAAGCGGGTCTTACCTCACTCTCACATGTTTGCGGACGGTATTCGACCGATATTGGAGACCGCACATTATACGATTTGCTTTATATTATCAATTTTTCATTGATGCTTGATCTGAAAATTATTTTGCTGACAACGAGAACAATCTTTCTGAAGGAGGCGGCGGAAGGCGTGGACTTCCAGTCGCAGCAGATTGTTCAGCAAAAGAAAGAGAATACGTAATTTGCAACGAGGAGGCAGTCTATGGATTTCCGGAAAGTAATCCCGTTTATTAAAAAACATTATTTGGTCCCGGTTTGTGTGGGAGGGATTTTGGCCCTCCTTGTTTTGGCGCGCGGAATCTATAGCAGCGCCTACTATGATGCGGTTCATTTTTCTTTTGTTTATCCGGGCATTGAGAATGGACAATACCCAGACGGGGAGCGCTTCATGATGTATGATTTTTTGGATAATGACGTTGTGAGTGACGCGCTGTCAGAAATGCATAAAAAAGGGTGGTATATTGACGTAACACTTTCAGATGTTCAGCAGAATTTGTTTGTCCATACTTATTTGACCAACCCTGTCCAGGGAAAGGTGGAGAGTTCGATTGCCTCAGGTAAAGACTTTTCCTATTACAGCAATGAATATGTGATTGGATTTTCTCAGCCGAACCACATCCGCCTTCGGGAGGTTGGCAGCTTTTTTGGAATTTTCCAGCCGGACCGGAGCAGCGAATTTCTGAATGAATTGATGCGGTCCTACATCAAACATTTCACAACGAACCATACAGATAGCGGACAGGCGTTTATGAATCTGACCGAAAGCTTAAATGAAGATCATTACGATTATACCGATATAACGGATTTCTATACGATGAAGGTACAGGCGTGTCTTGATTATCTGCTAGAAAAGGATGCGGAAGGGAAAGCCTATGTAGCCAAAAGCACGGGCCTCTCTTTCAAGGATTTGGTTACCTCGTACCAGACGCTGATGGATACCGACCTCCATAATCTGAGAAGCTATGTGAAATCCTCACGGTTGTCGAGAGATATGTGGCAGCTCATAAACCGGTACAATGTGATTACGGAACGGTATACGCTATCCCGTCTGAAAAAACTGGACGAAGCGGCTATCAATAAAACAGCGATGCTGGAATATGACCATACGTTTACAGAAAACATTATTATTGTCAGTGAAAATGAAGAAAACGGTTTGTATCAGGCAAGGCCTAAAACCGGCTATGACACGGTGACGCAGCAAACACTGTCCGCGTCGACGGAAGCGGCGTCCAATGAAGAAAACATCAATGAAACAACCAGAGAACTGGGCGAATACCTTGCCGCGAGTGAAAATACGGAAGAATACTACCGGATGTTTACGGTCGCGGATCAGATGGTAGAGGATTTTTCTGTGAAATACGAGTCGCTCAGAGAAAAAGCAGTCGCTACGATTGATGAATACCTGCAATATGTGAATGGAAATTATTTGAAAACGAGCGCCGACCATCCAGGTTTAATCAGTGTGAATCTGCTGGTGAAAACGGGGATTATGTTTTTGGCAGGTGCGTTTTTGGTCTTGCTTCTCATTTTTGCCGGGGAGTTTGCAAAATCATACCACATCAGGCCACGGACGAAAAAAGGCAAAAAGGGTCCCGCGGTATCTGAAGAATAAAGGAGGTGGGCACATTGGGAGAAATGAGCATTTTTGATATTTTACTTGCGCTGAAAAAACGGCTGCAGACGATTATTGCGTTTGTCATTGTTTTTACGATTTTATCCTTTTTCGTAGCGCAGCTGCTGCAGACGTATACGGCTACCCTGCACCTCCAATATAAATTTGAACTGGCGGGAGAGGGCCTCGCTCCGGACGAGAGTAAACTGAATGTTTATGAAATTATGAACCCCGCGATTATTTCGAGTGCGCTTCGCGAATTGGACCTGGGGTTGGATATAACCGTTGAAGAGATTCGTAACCAAATGTCCATCACAGAGGTTGTAGATTCCACGACGACAGAAATTCAAAAGGCATCGACGGAAAAAGGGGAAGAATTTATCGTTAATCCAACGGAGTACACAGTTTCGTATACATTTGACGGTTCCTATGGAAGTGAATTTGGAAACCGCCTGCTGTACGCAATTGTTAAGGCATATGACGAACAGTTTGCAGAGAATTATTATAACATGACGAATATCGCTAATTTTATGGATAATGTGAATCTAGACGATATGGACTATATGCCGGCCTGTGAATTTATTGAAACAAACCTGAACAATATCATTGAATCACTTGAGGGTCTGCAGGAGGGCAATGAAACATACCGTTCGGTCAATACGGGATTGGACTTCGCCACTCTCAAATCCTATTTTGAGAGTGTGAAAAGCACAGATTATGATAAATACTACTCCAATGTGCGTGCAGGCCTGCTGACAAAAGATAAGGAAAAATTAATCAAATCCTATCAGAATAAAATTGAAAGCGCCCAGCTGTCTATGCAGACAAACCAAAAGGAGTCGGATTTGTCGCATGAAATGGTCAGCCAGTTTTACGACCAGTATAAGAAAAGCGCGCTGTATAAGCAAGCAGTAACGACACAGGGCTCCAGCACCGGTTCAAACAGCGAGAACAAGACGCTGGTCTATGACGAGGACTTGTCAAAGAATATCAATACGTATGATGAAATGATGGTTCGGTATGTCAATACCGGAACAGAGGCTTCCAACCTACGGCATGACTCGGAATATTATCAACAGCTGATTACGGCCTTCCAGAACGATGGTGTTGACCCCGGAGACAAATTAGAGCTTCTTGCGATCAACGAAAACATCATGAAAGACATGCGCCAACGGATTTCGAAATATACGGCGCTTGCTAATAAAACTCTGGCGGATTTTTACGGCGGGAAGACCTCGCAGGATATTATTTATCTGATGGCAGTTGCGGTTACCCCGAACGTATCTGTTTCGCTGGTGGTTGTGCTGGGATTTGCCATCGGCCTTGCTGTGATTTCCGTTATTTGTATCTTCCTTGAAATGTTCAAACAGAATATGGAAAAGAAGAAGCTGGCGGCGTTGGCGGCAGACAGCCCACATAGTCACATTACGCCGGAAATGATTGACGGCATGAACTCGCTGGAACGTGCTTTCTACGAGCAGACGCTCCAGAATTTTAATGAATTTTATTTGCAGTACCAGCCAGTTGTGGATATGGAGTTTAACTGGGTAATGGCGGAAACACTTGTCCGTTGGGACAGTGCGCGGCTTGGACGCGTCATGCCTGATGAATTTCTGCCAATTGCGGAAAAATTCGGTTTGTTAGACGTGTTTGGCGTCTGGATTTTCTCAAATGCCTGTCTGCGGGAAAAGGAATGGGAAAAAGAAGGCTTGAACCATATGATAAGTGTCAACTACTCCGTCAGCCAGATTGAAAGCGATTCCTTTGTGGACAGTCTTTGCCAGGTTATTAGCAAAACAAAAATCGCCCCGGAAAAGATTTGTTTCGAGATTTCCGGAGGTGGGGAAATCGACGATATCCAATATGTCGCACAGAAGTTTGTCGCGCTCAAAGCGATTGGGGCCCAGGTTGCGGTAGACCGCTTCGGGGATACGCTCTCCTCGCTGCGTGTCCTGTATGATATCCCGGAGGATATCGTAAAAATCAGCAGGATGTATATTTCAGACCTGGAGAATTTTGAGAAAACGTCATTCTTGAATGATACGATAGCACTCTGCAAGGAGCAGAAACTGAAAATCTGTATGCTGGGTGTTGAGAATACAGAACAAATCAGGCGGCTTAAGGAACTGAAAGTTGATTATATGCAGGGATATTATTTCTCCAGTCCCCTTTCTGCGGAAGAATATACGCTAAGGCTGCTTTCGGCTCATTCCGTTCCAAAACAGGAGCAACAGGAACCGGAACAGAGCGGAGAAACGATAGATTCAGAAGAAGCGGAGGTACCACAGACAGAAGCAGAGGAAAGCCAGGCTGCTGTGAAGCCGGAAAAAAGTATGAAAAAACGTGTTTCCATCAAAGTGAAGCCCGTTTCTGAGGCAGAAGCAAAGCAGAAAACAGATGAGAACAGTAGGCCGGAAGCGCAAGAAAAGCCGGAGAAAATAGCAGAGCCGGCAGAAACGGTATCTGCTGAAAAGGAACCTGTGCCGAAGGCAAAGGTAAAGCTGGTAAAAAAGCCGAAGCATTCAGAACATTTTAAGGGGAAGGAGGGGAGGTAATGAGAAGAAAAGAAAAAAGGGAACGTGTCAAGAGAACGGAAGGAAAAAGCAGAAGAAAAGGCCGCATTGTCCTCTCCGTCCTTCTTGTGCTGGTCATCCTGTTTGCGGGATACACCGTAGTCGATGACCTGACGGTGAATATCAATACCTACGAATATTATGATGACAACCTCCCGCTTCTGTTCTACGGATACCGTATCATGCTGGTGTCGGATTTTCATAATTCAGTTTACAGCGGACAGATAGCAAAAAAAATCAATCGGGAAAAACCGGATTTGGTATTGTTCCTAGGCGATATGACGACGTTGCCAAACAATGATATCAGTCATTTTATGGACCTTTTGAACCGAATTACGGTTGATGTTCCCATCTATGGAGTTTTAGGGAATCACGAGGAATTTTCTTCCCGTAAAGAAGATTTGATTCGTCAGTTTGCCGGCACCAAAATGAAACTGCTCAACAATGAAAGCATCATTATAGAGCGGGACGGAGCCACTTTGAAGCTGGTCGGCGTAAAGGATATTCAAATGGAGGATGATCAAGTCAAAGATTCCTGGGATTTGGGACAAATCCGCGACTATTTGAAGGGAGAAGTGACGGGCTCACATTACACGATTTTGGCGTGCCACCGGGCGAACATGTATCCCTACCTGTCAGATTTGAAAGCGGATTTAATGCTTTCCGGCCATGTCCATGGCGGTGTAGTCCGGCTGCCGGTAATCGGCGGCGTCTTTGACGGAGACGGAGGGTTTCTGCCCGATTATGACAGTGGGTTGTACACGGAATCTGACATGGCGATGTTCGTTACCCGCGGCTGTGATTTAATACTTTCGAGGCCGCGTATCAATAACGGGCCGGAAATCGTTAATTTTGTACTGAAGAAGTAGGAACATATGGACAAGAAAAAAGTATTGTTTGTTTATACGGAAATGATTATCGGAGGAGCTACATCAGCGTTGTTGTCGCTCCTCTGTTCTCTAAATTATGAAAAATACGACGTTGACCTCTTGTTGTATGAGAATAGCGGCGTGCGGCAGAAAGATATTCCGGAACGGGTGCGGATTCTTCCACAGGCGAACCGGAGCTGCGCTGGGCTGGCAGGCATTGCCAGAAGGCTCTGTTCACCTGCTTATCTGTTCGCAAAGACAAAATCGCTGTATTGGAAATACATAAAAAAGAAACCGCTCAGCGCAATTCAGGTAATGGCGGCATATGCTGCCGGGACGGTTTCTCAGCTGAACGAGGAATACGACACGGTGATTTCTTTTTTGGAGTTTTGGCCTTTAAATTACGCGGCATTTCGCGTCAAGGCCAAGCACCGGATTTCCTGGATTCACATTGATTATAAGCAGAGTACCCTGACAGCCTCTCTGGACAGGGAGGCGTTTGTACGCTGCGATAAAATTGTTCTGGTTTCAGAACAGTGCCTGAAAAACTTTCAGGAGTTGTGTCCTGAATTTGCGGACAAAGCAGTTTATGCGGCTAATATTGTTTCAAAAGAGTTCATTTGTCAATCAGCCAGGCAGGGGAAGCCAAAGCTGCCTAGCAAAGCAGAAGCCGCAATCCGTCTCGTTTCCGTATGCCGGATTGATTTCAGCCATAAGGGACTAGACCGCGCGGTGGAAGCAATCACCGCCTTAAAAGCGGAAGGGCTTGCCGGGAAGCTGCAATGGATTGTGGTAGGGGACGGCGGCGACATGGATGATTTCCGTGCCATGATACAGGATAACGGCCTGTCAGAGTATGTTTATCTGGTGGGAAGCCAACTGCACCCCCTTCCCTATGTGGTTCAGGCAGACGCGTTTTTTCTGCCGTCGAGATATGAGGGGAAACCCATTTCCGTTACCGAAGCGCAGATGCTGGGAGTTCCGCCGCTGGTGACGGCCTATGAGTCAGCTTACGAACAAATCCGCGACGGGGTGGACGGACTGATATTTGAAAACAGTACGGCGGGTATCCTGGACGGACTTAGAAAGGTTCTGGCAAAGCCTGCGCTGCTCGAAGAACTGCGCAGGAATACGAAAAATACCGACTACACAGACCAGCAGGCTGTCCGTTTCATTGACAGTCTCATTGGAGGTGAACTGTCCTGAATCTTTTATTTGTTAGCGGCCTGTACCGAAAGGAACGGGAAAAGGAGATTTTTGCAAAATCAAAAATATTTCCCTATGTTGCGGCGAATACGCACCAGTGGCGTATCTTAAACGGGCTGACGGGGCTGGAGAATACCCAGTGTGAACTGGTTAACACCGTTTTTGTGGGAACCTATCCGCGCGAATATAAGGATATGTACATTCATTCATCGACTTGGGAAACGAATGGAATACCAGTGAAGGAGGTTGGATACCTCAATTTTTTTGGAGTGCGGTCCATTGCCAGGACAATAGGCGTCTATCGGGATATGGTAAAGTGGTTCCGCCGGCAGAACGGGACAGAAAATTATGCCTTGCTGTATTCAATGATTACACCGTTTATGCTTGCGGGAGTGCTGGCAAAAAAACGCTGCAAGGGCCTAAAGCTTTGCCTATATGTGCCAGATTTGCCGGGGTTTTTTATCCAGATGGGCGGTAAAGGTCTGCTTTACCGTTTGCTGAAAAAGATGGATTGCGCTTTGATGAACCGTTTGTTGAAACATATCGACAGCTTTGCCCTCCTGACGGAAAAGATGAATGAGCACGTCAATCCAGAGCGAAAAAAACCATATATGGTTTTGGAAGGAATCGTTTCCAGCGAGGACGGTGCGGAGGAGATGGAGCAGGACCTGCCGCCGGACCGTAAAAGCTTTGTTTACACAGGCCTGCTGGACTCCACCTTTGGTGTTGTAGACTTGGCGGAGGCGTTTATGCTGATTGAGGGAGAGACGTATTCGCTGGAACTGTATGGCAACGGCGAAGCCCTGGACAGGCTACGGGCAATGGCGGAAAAGGATCCCCGTATCCATTGCCACGGCGCTGTCCCTCGGGAGGAAGCGCTTGCGCGCCAGCGGGGAGCGTATATTTTAATCAATCCAAGAATGCCCGATAAGGAATTCGTGAAATATTCCTTTCCGTCAAAGACCATTGAGTATCTGCTTTCGGGCCGGCCTGTCATGATGTTCCGTCTGGACGGCGTACCGGAAGAATATTACGACCATATCATCACAATCCCGTCATCTGGCCGCAAAGAGATGGCGGAAGCTATGAAAATAACTGCCGACCTTCCCCCGGAAGAACTGAGCGAAAGGGGGAGGCGGGGGAGAGAGTTTGTCCTGCGGGAAAAAAACGAAAAGCGTCAGGGGCAAAAGCTGGCGGAACTGCTGAAACGGAGCTGACAAGATGGCGAAGCTGTTTACATTGATGACCTGTACCCATAACAATGCAAATCTTCTGCGATTGGCTTTAGAGAAAATGCTTACGCTTGACAGCCTTGAGGATTTTGTAGAAGCAATTGTTGTGGTGGATAACGCATCAACAGACAATACGGAGAATGTCGTACGGGAATATATGAAGGAACACCCCATTCTCCGGTATGAATATGAGCCGAAGCAGGGAGTGACCCATGCGCGGCGGCACGCTGCGGAACTGAATACAGACTGGCTGATTTATGTGGATGACGACAATTTGTTATCAGAAAATTATGTGGAACGGGCAGCTGAACTGGTGCAAAGAAATCCGAAGGCAGGTGTTATCAACGGTGCGGGGATTGCTGTGCCGATTCCAGGTGAATCTTTCACCCCTCAGGAGCAGAAGCGGCTGGATATTACCGCCGCTTACCTTGCGTGCTCCTACCCCTCGGAACAATCCTACCGGAACGGGGATAAAAGCATATCGGTTTCACCATACGGCGCGGGGGTGGTTCTCCGTACGGCGCCGCTGAAGGAGTTTTCGCAGCAGGGCTGGACAAATAATGAAGGCCGGAATGGGAGTGTGCTCACGTCCGGAGAGGATGGGGAAATTATTCGGTTCGTTCTGAACCAGGGGTATGAATACCTGTTCGATATGGAGATGTATTTTTACCATATTATGCCGAAAAAACGTCTCTCAGAAGATTATTTGTCACGTCTGTATCAGGGAATCGGCCACGGAATGTACCGGTTCCATAAAGCATCCTATGGAAGAATGAAAACCATTACGTATTTCCTTGAAAACTGTATGAAGCTGGTGGCTTTTGCTTTCCTTTCTATCTTGCCGCTGCCGGAATCAAAGAAACTGGATTACCATTTTAAAGCATATTCCTGGAAGGCATATAATACTTGCTTTTTCAGCAGGGAGAATGAAGAACGTGTGGTGAAACGCTTATGAACGGTGAAACGATTAGCATCATTATCCCTGTCTATCAGGCGGAAAAGACCCTACAGCGCTGCCTGGACAGCGTTTTGGCCCAAACCTATCCTGATTTCCTCGCCCTGGTTGTAAACGATGGCTCGACCGACCGGACTGCCAGGATTCTGGAGGATTATTGCCGGAGGGATGAAAGAATCAGGGTATACCACAAGGAGAACGGCGGCGCGGCTTCGGCGCGGAACTATGCGCTGGAAAAGCTTGATACGAAATATGTCACGTTTCTGGACAGTGATGACTGGCTCGACGCAAACGCGCTGGAGAAATTATACCGGCTTTTAACCAGTTCAGGTGCGCAAATGGCGCAATGCAAATTTTATTATGACCATCCAAACGGAGAACAATATATCCCTCATGATTCTTTTGCGGATGGTATGGTAGTTGACAGAAAGGATTTCCCGCGGACTGTCTACAAAAAGATGATGGCGGGCATCCAGATGAACCATATTTGCCACTCGTTGTTCTACTGTTCGTTATTGGAGGGAATGCGCCTCCCAGAAAATATGGTGACAGGAGAGGATTTGTACTTTTTAATTGATATATTTCCGCGCATAAAGCGGTTTGCGTATACGGCTCAGCCGCTGTACCATTACTTCAGGAGAGCCGACGGGCTGACCGGCTCATCCCTTGGGCTTATGGAAAAGATTCGATGTAATTTTATATTGTCCCGTAAAATTAGTTTATCACTGAAAGTTTGGGGGATGGACACGCCGTGGTACCATATCAAAGCCTATCTGCGCCTGCCGCGGGTTTTTGTGTCAAAAGCCTACCGGATGATGCGGAATCTAATCATGAAACTGAAAAAAATGCGGTAAAGGAGGAAAACGAATGGCGGAAGTCGCAGTACAGGTGGCGGAAAAAACATCAATCCGTGAAAAAATACAATCGTTCAAGCAATATATAACCTACCCGAATGTGCTGCTTGCCATTGCATGGCTGATATGCCTGACACGCGGATTTATCCCCGCGCTGGAGCAGATATATTCCATTGGCCTTTTGGGCATCGCGCTGCTTCTGTGGCGGAGAGATGAGTTCTATTTAATGATGGCGTTTTTCGTCTTTTTCCTAGACCAGTTTTATGTCGGCGGGACAACGCCAGCCTACCGGCTTTTTTCCTACATCGCTTTAATTAAGTTTATTACTGAGTTGCCAAAGGTGCGGTTTCGAATTGCCTATCTTCCTGCAGTTGCCGTTTTTATATTGTTCTGCCTTTTCGGCGTCGGCAGAAACGGAGGAATCCGGCTGGGACTGAACCTGCTTGCGGACCTCATTATCGTATATACCACGTTGACCCGGATGAAAGCTGACCCGGAGCTTTTCCGTAAGCTGCTGTTTATGTATACGCTGGTTGCTGTGGCGGCTGGGGTCTATTCCCTAGCGGCGGGAAATGTTATTTCCTATGAGATTGGGCGGGAAAATGTCCGGTCGGAGGAAATTGTCCGCTACTGTGCGACGTTTGGAGATGCCAACTATGCCGGATTTTATTATAATATCGCAATTTTTACCCTGTTTAGCCTTAAACGGCCAAAATTAGCTGTACGGCTGCCCGTATTATTGATTTTGCACTACTTTATGCTGCTGACCAACAGTATCACGTCCTTTATTGGGTATCTTCTGTGTATGGTGTTGTTCATTGTCCTGCGGTATCCTAAAAAAGCCCCAATTATTTTCGGGGCTGCGTTCTTCTCCCTGTTGGCCGCTGTTGTACTGGTCATGACAATTCCCGCCCTGAATCAAATCGGCTTTATCAATAATGTGGTCATTCGGGTGTCGGAACAAATCCGGTACTTTCAGAGCGGCCGCATGGATATGTTTACGAGCGGAAGAACCGACATCTGGTCGTACTTCTGGGGCCATTTCGAGGAGCAGAATATTTTAGGAAAATTGTTTGGGGGAAATGTCGTTACTTCTGCGTTCACGGAGGATAAATTTGTAACATTCCGCGCCTGCCATCAGGCATATATTCAGGGAATACTGACGTTTGGGATACTTGGCTCCGTCGTCGTATTCAGCACCATAATCGGGAAGTTTTTTTATAAAATCAGAGTATATTTTCGAACGCGTCTGAAAGATGAAAATTCGGATTTTACCTGCGTAATCGCAATCGCAACGCTGATGTGGCTGTTCTTTGGTTTTAGCATCGACTTCTTTCTTGACTGGCGGTTTATGTTCTTCTTCTTTATTTAAAACGAAAAGGGGCATTGTTTTGAAAAGAAACTATTTACGGATTTTTATAATATTAATTTGTATATTGCTTCTTTCGTCGTGTAGCCCGAAACAGACGGGTACACAGTTTGTGAAAGTGAATGGGACGGGTTTCTCGGAAGGGAACCAGCCTTATACGATAAAAAGTATTTCCGTATCGACAGACGAAACCTTTATTCCCTCGGAACAGGATTATCAAACCATCAGGGAGCTGGGCTTCAACGCCGTCCGCCTGCATCTGGATTATAAGCTGTTTGAAGATGACGCGCAGCCATATATCTACCTGCAAAAGGGATGGGATTTACTGGAGCGGCATATTTCCTACGCCAAAAAGAACGACATAAAAATTTTGATGAATATGCACGTTCCGCAGGGAGGATATCAGTCGGGCGGAAAAGGAACCGCCCTCTGGACCGAACCGGAGAACCAGGACAGACTGGCCGAACTGTGGGGTGCTATTGCCAAAAAATATGCGGATGAAACGGCTGTTTTGGGATATGGTCTGGTGAATGAGCCGTTTCCCTGTGCGCCGGACGTAAAAACTGGTCAAAAATATTGGAGTGACCTTGCGGGTAAACTAGCGGAACGGATTCGGTATGTAGATCAAAACCATATCCTGTTTGCGGAGGTTGTGTCAGGCATTACAGACGGTGAAGGGAACCCACAAAATGTTGTTTTTACAGCCGCGGAGCATTATGGATATCCGGAACTGGAAGATGCGAATGTGGCCTATGAATTTCATATGTATGACCCGTATGCGTTTACGCATCAGGTGACGGCGGAAGCCGGAACCTCCAATAAGCCGTACACGTCCTATCCGAATGAGTTCATTACGGCTTCGGAAAATCAGAAATATGTCGAGGACGCTTACCGCGGCGGAAGCCTGGATGTTTCCAATCTGCAGGAACAGACGATAACGAGCGAGCTGATAAGCTTGGACGGCAGCAAGCCGCGCTTTTTCCAGACCGGGATAGCGGTTATATCTGAGCAGGCGGGAGGCAATGTTTGGCTGACGTCGCTTCGTGTGGACGAATATGACCAAAACCGGAACCTGGTACGCAACGTGCTGAAACTCGACATGGATACACCTGAAACGTTTCTCATCTGGACAGGGGGGGATGCCGCCTATTCCGATTATGACCCAGCTAACAAGGCCGTGCATCTCCAGAGCCTATACAGCATGTATTCGGCGGTGCTGAATGAAGCCTCCATACCAGTAAAGAAAGGAAACTTTTATCAGGTTAAGGCGGCGGTCCGTGCGTCAGGTTTTGGACCAGGCAGCGAAATCAGACCGTTTATCAATGTTTATGAATGTGACAGCTATAAGGTGCTCAATAAAAATTATCTTTTGAGCCAGATGAATATGCGGATGCAGTTTGGCCTTGTGTTTGGCAAAGCCATGTTCTTGGGTGAGTTCGGCGCGGCGGAGGTCACATATTCCCCGGAACGGGGCGGACAGCAATGGATTCAGGATATGCGGAGCCTCGCAGAAGAAAAAGGGCTCAGCTACAATTATTTTGCCTATAACGACGGGTATTTTGACATAGACCGGTCAAGGTGGAACGGAAGCGGAGGCGGCCGATGAAAAAGATTGCTTTTGTCCTGCCACCGTTTCTTCCGCTGCCCCCAGTACGCGGCGGAGCAATGGAAACGCTCGTGAATTATTTGCTTCTGCACAATGAAAAGAATCACGACTTCGATTTTACGGTTTTCGGAGTCGAGGACGGCGAAGCCAAAAAAGCGGAGAAGGCCTACCAGCACACCCGTTTTCAGACCGTATCCGCTAAAAAGCGGTTTGCGGCGCTGGATTCGTACTATGTCCGTGGAATGAGAAAACTGTTCAAGATAGAGATTTCCCCAGAACGGCAATATCTGAAACGTTTGCTGAAACAGTTGGTTCCGGAAGCGTTTGACACAATCATCGTGGAGAACCAGATTGCGTTTGTGCGGCCTATTGAAAAGGCGGTGGGAAAGAAAAATGTCGTGCTCCATCTGCATAACAAATTTCTGTTTGGCGGTATCCGCTGCGGGGAGAAGATTCTGGCCGCCTGTGAGGGCGTTCTGGCAGTCAGCGACTTCATTCGGAGGGACGTTCTCACATTACCATGCGATGCTCCGCAGAAAGTGATGGTACTGCCGAACTGTGTGGATACGGAGCGGTTTGACAGCGGCAAGTACCAATCGCAGCGCGAAGAAATTCGCAGTCGGTTTGGAATTGAACCCGATGAAACGGTGATTTTATATAGCGGAAGATTGCTGCGGGAAAAAGGAATCGTGGAACTGGTTGAAGCGTTTTCTGCATTGAAGGAACCAAAGGTGAAGCTTATGATTGTTGGCAGCAGCTGGTACGGGACTGACGCGGGAACGCCGTTTGTCGAAGAACTTCGGAGGCTGACAGAACCGGTTGCAAACCGGATTCTTTTTACTGGTTTCGTCCCCTATGAGAATATGCCTGCATATTATGCTGCGGCAGATATTTGTACCCTGCCTTCCTATATGGAGGCCTCGCCTCTTTCGGTTTTAGAAGCGCTGGCGTGTGGCAGGCCAATCGTGGTATCTGACGCCGGCGGAATACCGGAAAACGTGACGGAGGCGTGCGCGGTTACCGTAAGTCGTGGACCGGATATGGTCCCGGGGTTAACGAGGGCGTTCGCGCTGCTGGCCGGAGATGAAGCGCTCCGCAGGCGAATGGGAGAGGCGGGCCGCAAGTTTGTACAAAACAGAGCCCCTGGATCCTATTATAGACGCTTTAAAGAACTTATGGATTGAGGATAAGGAGAACAACATGCGCACAGAAAATTCTATCCGAAACAGTTTGTTTGCTATGGTAGGACAGATGATCAGCGTCCTGATGGGGTTTGTCGCCCGGACGATTTTTATTAGCATATTGGGGGACGAATACCTCGGGTTAAACGGTCTGTTTGCAAGCGTGCTTTCATTGCTGTCGCTGACGGAACTCGGCATCGGGACCGCAATTGCATTTGCGCTTTACAAGCCGATAGCGGAGCAGGACGAGGAAAAAATTTGTGCCTTGATGATTTTTTACAAAAAGGCGTATCGGATTATTGCGCTTCTGACAGCAGTGTTTGGCTTACTTCTGCTGCCGTTTTTGGACACAATTACCAACGACGTGTCAAAAACGGTTCCGCATGTTCCAGTTATCTATTTGCTGTTCCTGACCAATACGGTCTCCAGCTACTTTTTCTCCTACAAGAGAACCTTGATTACAGCGAACCAGATGCACTATCTGAACACCGCGAACGAAAGCATCTGCATGTTTTCGCAGTACATTCTGCAAATTGTAATACTGAAGCTCACACACAATTACATCCTGTATCTTGCGGTGCAGCTGGTCTGTGTGTTTTTGTCGAATGTGGCAATTTCCCGCAAAGCGGACAGGCTATATCCTTTTCTGAAAAAATATAAAAAGGCGAAGCTGGACGGCGAAACGCTGGGGATGATGAAAACCAACATCCTCTCCATGCTGTTCCATAGGCTGGGGTCCGTGATGGTGACAGGGACGGATAATATCATTATCGCCCAAATCAGCGTCGCGGTACTGGGGCTGTATTCAAATTATACGCTGGTGATCACCACACTGGCTACCATACTCTCACAAGCTTTCAATGCCGTTACGGCCAGCGTAGGGAATTTGATTGTACTGGAAAACAGGGAAAAACAGTTTGAGACCTATCACAATATCTACTTTCTGAATTTTTGGATTTTTGGTTTTTTTGCGGT
Source organism: uncultured Eubacteriales bacterium (assembly GCA_902478395.1). Classification (GTDB taxonomy): domain Bacteria; phylum Bacillota; class Clostridia; order UBA1381; family UBA9506; genus CABSKZ01. Next base: position 19,421 of record CABSKZ010000012.1, read on the forward strand.
CGCGCTAAGTCAGACGGTAGAGCCGTTTATTGCCCTATGCTTTGGTGCGCAGCGGGTTTTGCCGGGCGGCGTTTTATATTTGATGCTCGTCAATTTCTTTTTAAACGGGATGCGGCTGTCCAACATTTTAGTAATCAATGCGGCGGGACTGTTTAAACAGATTAAATACAAATCCTTTGTGGAAGCGATCATTAATCTCGTTGCGTCCCTCTATTTCATGATGGGGCTGAATATGGGGATTTACGGGGTCCTGTTGGGGACCACCGTATCGATTGTTACCACAAACCTTTGGTGGGAGCCGTATGTAATTTTTAAGCATACCTTCAAGGAAGCGCTGTGGCGGTATTTTGTAAAGTATGGCTTCTATAGCGCGGCGGTGCTGGTATCATTTTTCATCAGTAAGTTTTTATGCGGCGCTTTGCCCGGAGGCGGATGGCTGAACTGGATTTTCCGGGGCGTTGTGAGTTCACTTGTCCCCAACCTAGTCTTTATACTGCTCTTTTTCCGCACGCGGCAGTTCCAATATGTGCGCGGGTTATTGCTGTCGTATGTGCAGAAATTTATAAAAAATAAAAACGGCGGGCCGGTTCAATAAAAAACATATGCCACAAAATAAAATGCCACGGAGAGGGCA
>CABSKZ010000013.1 GCA_902478395.1 uncultured Eubacteriales bacterium
CAGAATCGGTTTCGTGTCGTCCTTCACCTCTGAGTTCTCGCCGCCCATAACACCAGCCACCGCAACTGGCTTAACCGCGTCACAGATGACCAGCATAGAGCTGTCCAGCGTACGGTCAATGCCATCCAGCGTTGTCATTTTCTCTCCGTCCGCAGCGCGGCGCACATTGATTTCGCCGCCCTCCAAAAAGGTTAAGTCAAATGCGTGCATCGGCTGTCCATACTCCACCAGCACATAATTGGTGATATCCACGATATTGTTAATAGCGCGGATTCCACAGGCTTTCAGCCGGTCTGCCATCCATTTGGGCGACGGCCCAATTTTCACATTTTTCACAGCCTTTGCGGAATACCGTTTGCAGGTTTCTGCATCCTGAACCGATACTTTCACCAGCTCATTGATGTCGCCTCCCGCTCCCTTTACCTCCGGCTGTTTCAGCTGGAAAGGACGGCCGAACGTAACGGCTGTTTCCCGCGCGAGGCCGATGACGCTAAGGCAATCCGGACGGTTCGATGTAATTTCAAACTCTACCACATGCTCGTTCAGTCCGAATACCTCGCGGATATCTTTGCCCAAAGGAAGGGCATCATCCAGAATCAGAATTCCGTATTCCGCGTCCGGAAAATCCTCCTTTGTCATGCCAATTTCCTCATAGGAACACATCATGCCGTTTGACGCAACGCCGCGCAGCTTGCCCTTTTTGATTTTTTTGCCGCCGGGCAGGATCGCGCCGTCCAGTGCGACCGGGATAACCTGTCCCGGCTTCACATTGTCCGCTCCCGTGACAATTTGTATGGTTTCTGTGCCGGTATCCACCTGGCACACCTTCAATTTGTCCGCGTCGGGGTGCGGGTCAACGGACAGTATTTTTGCCGTTACCACCTTCTGCACCTCGTCCCCCGCGTTTGTAACCTGCTCCACTTTGGAACCCGTCATGGTCAGAGCATGGTTATATTGTTCTGGCGTGATACCCGTCATATCTGTATAATCGCTTAACCAACTCATTGGAATTTTCATTGTTTGCTAACCTCCATCCGTCCGCTCTCCGGACGATTTTTGCTTTTTTCAGGAACCGTATCTTTCGAATATTTAGAACTGTTTTAAAAATCGGATGTCGTTCTCATAGAACAGGCGCATATCATCAATATTCATCTGGCGCATCGCGATGCGTTCCAGCCCCATGCCAAACGCAAATCCGCTGTAGACTTCCGGATCGATACCGCAGCGTTCCAGGACGCGCGGATGCACCATGCCTGCACCCAGCAGTTCAATGAAGCCCTCACCCTTGCAGACGCGGCAGCCCTTACCACCGCAGACAAAGCAGGATACATCCACCTCCGCACTTGGCTCGGTGAATGGGAAATGGTGCGGACGCAGCCGGATTTTGGCTTCCGGCCCATACAGGGTCTTCAGAAAAGTTTCCAACGTTCCTTTGAGGTCACCCATCGTGATGCCCTTGTCGACCACAAGCCCCTCTATCTGGTGGAACACGGGCGAATGGGTTGCGTCCACGGCGTCGCTCCGGTAAACACGCCCCGGCGCGATAATGCGGATCGGCGGCTTCTGCTGTTCCATGACACGAACCTGTACAGGGGAGGTCTGCGTACGCAGAACAACATTGTCATTGATATAGAAACTATCCTGCGTATCCCTCGCCGGATGGTCGGCAGGAATATTGAGTGCCTCAAAGTTGTAGTAGTCCAGTTCGACTTCCGGACCTTCCGCGATAGAAAATCCCATGCCAAGAAAAATATCCTTCACATCATCAAGCACATTGGTAAGCGGGTGGCGCTTGCCAAGCTGCGGCTTGTTTCCCGCCATCGTGACGTCGATGATCTCATTTTTAAGTTTTTCTTCCCGCAGCTTCGCATGAAGCGCGGTTTTCTTTTCTTCAATTAAATCTTCAATAACGCCGCGCACCTCGTTAGCAAGCTGGCCGATGACAGGGCGCTCTTCGCTGGACAGCCCACCCATGCCGCGCAGGACTGCTGTCAGCTCTCCCTTTTTTCCCAGAAACTTTACGCGGATATCCTCCAGTTCTTCCGCCAGCCCCGCATGGCTTAGTGCCTGCTCCGCTTTTTTCCTGATTTCCAAAAGCTGTTCTTTCATTATTTATATCTCCTCTCTTTACCTGTTACAAAACAAAAAAACTGCCCGCCCCGGAAAGGGACGAGCAGCGAAATGCTGACCGTGGTACCACCCTACTTCCCGGACAAACTTTTTCCGGGCACTTTAACGCGTTTGACGCACGCTGACGGCATGGCCTACTAAAAAATCGTTCAACCGTGCAACTCCGGGGTGAAATTTCAAGTAACGACTTAACCGGATCCTCTCTCAGCCGGTGAAGGATCCTCTCTCATATAGGTTGTTCGGCTCTACTTTGCCCCATCCTTGTTTTTTAATATCTTACCACAAAATCATCAAATTGGCAAGAGATATCTTGATAAAATTTTCTTCGTATGTATGAAAAAAAGAAAAAAACAAAAAAATAATTCGTGAAAATAACAGATTTTTGTTGACTAAAACGTCAGAACTATATATAATAATTCTATGTGATTTCACAAAGGAGGAGAAGGTAATGGGTAAAAGTATCACGAAGTTAGTGATAGTTGTACTTATCATTGCATTGGGAGCAAGTGTCGCATTATTTGGTTTTCATATCAATATGTTTGGCTATGACATTAGTTACCCATCCGCATTGGATGAAGATTATGGAATACGGCAGGGGCTGGATTTGGTAGGCGGTTCGGTTATCACATACGAGGCGCAGGGCGATACGGGGACTGACGAGGAAATGGAATCTGTGAAAAACGTTCTTCGGAAACGTCTTGATTCCCTTGGCTACAGCGAAGCAACTGTTTCCCGTCAGGGTGAAAAGAAAGTGCGGGTAGAAATCCCGTCCATTCAGGACCCGCAGGAAGCGGTTCAAACACTGGGCCAGACTGCAAAGCTGACCTTCCGCGACGCGGATAACAACGTTGTTTTGGAGGGGACGGACGTCCAGTCCGCCACAGCGCGTTTCGGAAAAACGAGCGAAACCGGCAGTGATCAGCATTATGTAGAATTAAAACTGAATACAAGCGGAGTGGAAAAATTTGCTGCTGCAACGGAAACCGCATCAAAAGCTGGCGAGGGCAAAAATTACATCGCAATTATGCTGGACGAAAACGCTATTAGCCAGCCGCGTGTACAGAATGCCATCAACTCAGACTCCTGTGTGATTTCCGGTGGCTTCACAGATGCATCTGAAACAAAAGAACTGGCTACTCTGATTAATTCTGGTAACCTACCGTTCTCTATCAAGGATGTGGAGCTGCGGAGCGTTGGCCCTACATTGGGTGAAAGGGCTCTGGAAACTAGCTTGTTTGCCGCGGGCATCGGTATTTTGTTGATATTGCTGTTCATGCTTCTTGTGTACAGGGTTCCAGGGCTGATGGCGGATATTTCTCTGGTATGCTATATCGCGATTGTCGCGTTTATCATGTCTGTTTTCCGTGTAAACCTCAGTTTGCCGGGTATTGCGGGTATCATTCTTTCTGTCGGCATGGCGGTCGACGCAAACGTGATTATTTTCGCAAGAATGCAGGAAGAACTGAAACTCGGCAAAACTGTCCGTGCTTCTGTGGAATCTGGATTTGACCGTGCGTTTATCGCAATTATTGACGCAAATATCACGACACTGATTGCGGCGGCTGTCCTCTACTACTTTGGGACAGGCCCGATTCAGGGCTTCGCGATTACACTGGCCATCGGTACGGTTGTCAGCATGTTCTCCGCGATTGTCGTAACGAAATTCCTGCTGCGGCAGATGGTAAACTTAAAAATCAGAAACCCGAAACTTTACGGTGTCAAGGTAAGGAGGGCGGAATAGGTGTTTAAGATTGTAGAACGTTCTAAAATATTTTTTAGCATTTCAGGAATTATTATCCTGCTTGGCATCATTATGTTCTGCGTTCATGGCGGCTTTGCCGAGGATGTTGATTTTGCCGGCGGTATGTCCATGTATATCGATATGGGCAAAGAGGTTGATTTAAAGGAAGTGACCGCAGCGGTGAAGGAAGCCGCGCCGGATATTGCAAACCCAATCGTACAGCGCAGCGACGGGTATCAGGTCGTCATTCAGACCACTCCCGTTGAAACAGATGTAAAGGATAAAATCCAGTCCACGCTTTTAGAGAAGTTTGAACTTCCCGCGGAAGCAGTTTTGCAGGTTGACAACGTCAGCGCGACTGTCGGCAAAGAACTGAAGACGCAGGCGCTGACCGCCACCTTGATTGCGGCTATTTTGATGCTTTTGTATATCACCATCCGGTTTGAATTCAAAACTGGCGTATCCGCAATTGTAGCGCTTCTGCACGACGTTTTGATTATGCTTTCCTTCTACGCGATATTCCAAGTGCCGATTAACACCACGTTTATCGCCGCAATTTTAACGATTATCGGTTATTCCATCAACAACACCATTGTTGTATTTGACCGCGTCCGCGAAAACGTTAAGAGGAGCAGAAGAGCGCCGTTTAACGAAACAATTGACAACAGCATTAAGCAGACACTGGTTCGTTCCGTTAATACGACAATTACAACTCTTCTACCGGTTGTGATGCTGTTCATCTTCGGGGTACAGTCTATCCGTCAGTTTACGATTCCGTTGATTGTTGGCCTTCTCGCCGGTACGTATTCTTCTATTTTACTGGCTGGACCTACTTGGGCGGGCCTGAAAAAATGGCAGGACAAAAGGAAGCACAAAAAATTGAAAACTGCTTAAAGCTTTAACTCCCGCAGCATTTGCTGCGGGAGATTTTTTTGTATCAACCCGAGAAAACCTACCGTATATAAAGGGAGATGAACCACAGCGATATTCGCGCTACAGATGCATCTCCGAAAGAAAGCGGATAACGCCGCAAAACTGCCATTTCTGTGCCTGAAAGGGCATAGGCGCAACAAACGTTACTCTAAAGATCGGCCTCTGGTAAAGCGAAGCCGATTTTTACAAAAAATGACAAGCCATTCGGCTTGCCGCAGCATTGCACACTGGCTTGATTTTAATCTGATAAAAAATCAGGCAATTCTGTTTTTATAAACATAACTTTTAATAAAAAAGGTACAGAATGCCTTGATTGTCATTCTGCACCTTTTAAATTAATCTCTATGGCCTTCTGGAAGTCATTAAATTTCAAACCAAAACACAGAACCTTTACCAACTTCACTGCTCACACCATACCGTGCGTGATGTGCTTCAAGAACATTTTTCACAATCGACAGGCCGATTCCGGTCCCATGTCCCATTCTTCTGTGCTTCTGGCTAGATTTATAATACCGCTCCCACACGCGGGGAAGTTCATCCTTTTCAATTCCTTTTCCGGTATCCGCAACGGCGAACCGGACTCGTCCATTGGCATGCTTGACATTCACTGTTACCGTTTTATCCCCGCCCGTATAATTCACCGCATTACTGACGAGATTATACACCACCTGTTCAATTCTCTGCTCATCTGCCCTAACAAGGCAATTATCCTCGCAGGAAACATGAAACACATACTGTTCGTTGTCCGCCAATACCTGAAACCCTTTCATCAGGCTCTGCACAGTTTGCGACAAATCAAATTCAGTCAAGTTCAATTCCAGGATGCCCGATTCCAGCCGGGATAAATCCAACAAATCATTAACAAGAGCGCCTAACCTGTCCGATTCATCTATGATGACGTTAGTATGCTGCTTTCGCTTTTCGGGGTTCTCACCGGAAATATCACGAATCATTTCAGCATAAGATTTAATGATGGTCAACGGCGTACGCAAGTCGTGTGAAACATTTGCAACCAAATCCCGCCGCAGTTCATCTGTTTTGGACAGCTCTGAAGTCGTATAATTCAGCGCGCTAGCAAGACGGCTGATTTCCGTGTAGCCCTCTTCATCAAATACAACATTGTAATCCCCCGTCGCAAGCTCTGCGGCTGACTCTGTTATTTTCGTAATCGGCTGTGACAACCTCCTTGCTATGAAGTAGGACAAAACAAACGCGAATGCCAGCGACAGCACCGTTACAATCAGAAGCTGATTTTGCAGTACCTGCTGTGTTGCGCCGATAGGCGCAAGCGGAGACTGCATGTACAGATAAATATGCGACCCGTCCTCATTGTTCAGCAATTCCGCGCCAAATACTACAGACTGCGCATGCATGAAATTATTTTCATCCTTATATGCGACGATTTTATCGTCGTCCTCCTGCACCCTGCTCAGAAAGTAACGAAACTCCCGTTGGGACCTGTCGCGCGGCCCTTTTCCGTCCCCAAACAGATTCGTTCCGAGTACCGGATTCCCGTTTTCATCTAGAAGCTGCACGATTACGCCGTTATCAAACGAACTTCTATAAATGGTGTCTTCAAAGTCGCTTTCCCCATACTCGTTCACGAGCATTCTCCCCAGCTTTTCAATCTGATGGATTTTCATGTTTTCATAGTAAGTGCTGAGGAAAATAATCTGCAGCAGCCACAGCACGACCATAATCAGGGCCGCAAATAAGCCAAAATAGGTCCACAGCTTGAATTTCAGACTTTTTGTATCCACAAATTTTCTCAACCTGCTCACCCCACCTCGAACTTATAACCCAGCCCACGCAGGGTCACGATATAATCCCGGTAAGGCCCAAGCGAGTTCCGCAGCATTTTGATGTGGGTGTCAACCGTCCGGTCGTCGCCGTAAAAGTCGTAGCCCCAGACATCGGACAGCAGCTTGTCCCGCGTGAGGGCAATATTTTTATTTTTTACAAGGTAAAACAGCAAATCATATTCCTTCGGGGTCATCTCCGCCTTCTCCCCATCGACGTACACGTTCCGCCCCAGAATATCAATTTCCAGCCCGTCAAACCGAATGCATTCTTTCTCCGGCGTTTCCTTCTGTTTCGCATTGTTCCGCTTGATAATAACATTTATCCGCGCCATGACCTCCTTCGGCGAAAATGGCTTAACGACATAATCGTCAATCCCAAGCTCAAAGCCAAACAGCTTGTCGTATTCCTCCCCGCGCGCGGAAAGCATCAGTACGGGAATCTGCTTTTGTTTTCGGATTTCCTTGCACGCCGAAAAGCCATCCAGTTTTGGCATCATAATATCCATAATTAAGACGTCAAAATCTTGCTCCCGGCAGATTTTAACGGCCTCCATCCCGTCGGCCGCCTCTACGACTTCATAACCTTCAAATTCCGCATATTCTTTTAGGACCTCACGGATTTTTTCCTCGTCGTCTACAATCAATACACGATACACAGCAACCCCTCCAATCAATGAAAGCATACCACTTGAATGTGTAAGCCTTGTGAAAAACAAAAGAAAATATGCTGATAATTCATTATATCCGTTTTTATGCGGAATGTAAAGCGGCAATATAAAAACGGGCCATAAAATGGCCCGTTCCGTCACAAGTTTATTTTATGTTTTTGATTGCTTTCTCCGCATAGCTGTTGTTTACAAGCTTATCATACGGCGCTTTCTCCTTCAGTTCACCCGCTGAGGTCATAACCGTTTGCAGCAACTCAAACGGCGCTTCTTTTAAAACCGGATCGCTATTCCAGACGTCAATGTCCTTATACCGCTGAACAACGGTTGTCAGGATATCCAATTCCGTATCCGGAAACGCATCTTGAATCACCGCCGCAACCTCTGCCGCAGAATGCTCTGCTACCCAGATCTGGCCTTTATAGACAGCGTTCGTAAACCTTTGGATGATATCCGTGTTCTTTTTCATGTAGCTCTTCTTTGCACAATATGTTGTGTATGGAATTTCACCGCTGTCCTGGCCGATTGATGCCAGTATGTAGCCTTTGTTCTCCTGTTCGATCATGGAAGCTGTCGGCTCAAACAGGTTGACATACTCCGCATTTCCGCCGGCAAATGCACCCGCCAGCAAAGAAAACTGGATGCTGTCATCCAAAACCAAATCCTTTGCCGGGTCCAGACCGTTCTGCTTCAACACGTATTCGAACGTCATGTAAGGTACGCCGCCCTTTCTCCCCGGAATAACAGTTTTCCCCCGGAGCTGTTCCCATGAAAAGCTGTCAACCTTATCCCTGCCCACCAGGAAGGAGCCATCCCGTTTGGTCAACTGGGAAAATACCTCGACATAGTCCTCTTTGCCTTCGTTGTAGACGTAAATTGCGGCTTCCGGACCTGACAGCCCAATATCAATCTGGTTGGACAGCAACGCGGACATGACCTTGTCTGTCCCCTGTAAATTAGAAAGCTCCAGTTCAAGCCCTTCCTCGGCAAAATACCCATTTGCGATTGCGGCATACTGCGGCGCGTAAAACACAGAATGGGTGACCTCTCCAACTTTCAACTTTGTTAGTCCATCGTTTTTCTGACAGGCCGAAAAAACTCCCAGCGCCATGACCAGAGACAATGCGGCACACAGGCCGGCTTTCCATCTTTTCATACAATATCCTCCTTAAACTAAATATCGCAGGGACATTTTCATGCCCCGCATTACCTCCTGCTCCTGTTTTTGCGGACAATCAACTTTTCAAGCAGCACGACAAATTCATACAGTATCGCCGCAAACACCGCAAGAATGATGACACTCGCCATCACCAAATCGAGCTGAAATACCTGGCCGCCATATACAATCAGATAGCCCAGCCCGGCCTTTGATACAAGGAACTCTCCCGCGATGACACCAACCAGCGACAAGCCAATGTTAATTTTCATGGAGTTAATCAGCGTTCCTAGATTGGAAGGGAACACGATTTTACTAAAAATTTGAGCCTTACTCGCTCCAAAAGTCTGGGCCATTTTTATCATCTCTTTATCAGTATTCAGAAACCCGTTTAAAAGTTCCATAATTGTCACAATTAATGAAATTGCCAGCGCCATCACGATGATTGCCTGCATCCCCGCACCGACCCAGATGATGATAATCGGCCCAAGCGCGATCTTCGGCAGGCTGTTGAGCACAACCAGATACGGTTCAAATATTCTCGACAATGTACTGGACCACCAGAGCAAAATCGCAAACAAGACACCGAACATGACGCCCAGCAGGAACCCAAGCAGTGTTTCAAAGCAGGTCACGCCAAGATGATGCATCAGCCCGTTGCCCGTCAGGTTCAAAAATGTTTTCACGATTCGTGATGGCTGCGATGTGATAAAGCTGTCGATGATCTTTAAGTTCGCCAACACTTCCCACAGAACCAGCAGGAGAATTAGGATAGAAATTTGCACAGCTAAAATCCCATATTTCTTTAGCGCAACCCTGCGGAGATAATCCTTCCGTTCCAGTGACAGGGTTTCCAGCTTGGAAGAAGCCTTTTTTTCAGACATGGACGTCCAACTCCTTCCATATTAAATTGAAATATTTACTGAAATTCTTATCCTCCCGGCACGCCAGCGGTGTCCGGTTTTTGATGTCGTCAAATTCCACGGTATGAATGTTGTGAATCGTCGCGGGACGTTTGGTCAGCACGACAATCCGGTCGGACATGGAAATGCTCTCTGGTATGTCGTGCGTTACCATTATCGTTGTTTTATGTTCTTTTTTGATAATTTGATACACGTCGTCCGTCACTGCCAACCGCGTCTGGTAATCCAACGCCGAAAACGCCTCGTCTAAAAGCAGAATTTCCGGTTTTGTCACAAGCGTCCGAATCAGCGCGGCGCGCTGGCGCATTCCTCCGGAGAGCTGTGCCGGATAATGCTCCCGGAATTCATAGAGACCATACGTTTTTAACAACTCGTCCGCATACGCCTCGTTCTCCCCTGTCAGTTCCCCGCGGATTTCCAGCCCCAGAAGGACATTGCGGCGGATGGTCCTCCAGTCCAGAAGATTGTCCTTTTGCAGCATATATCCGACTTTCGGAGAAATTCCAGTTGTGCTTTCCCCGTCTATGTAGATCTTTCCCGAAGTTGGCTCTAACAAACCGCATATGATGGACAACAATGTGGATTTCCCGCAGCCGCTGGGACCGACTATGCTGACAAATTCGCCTTCATTCACATCGAAGCTGATAGATTCAATGGCATTTACCTCACTGTTCGTATCCTGATATTTCATCGCAATATTCTCTATCTGAAGCACACTCATAAAACCACCTCACGTTTCCTTTCTTGTGTTCATATTACCAATATATTAAAACCGGAAGCGTTTGGTGTCGGTTTTACGGGAATTTATGTTTTGAAAAGCTACTTATAAGCACAAAAAAAGAGATTCCAAGAGGAATCTCTTTCAAATCTGCTATCCCAATTATTCTTGTTCCATTTCCAGTTTTCTGCACCGTTTTTTATATTTCACTACATCGCCGTAGGTCAGCAGAATTTCTACTGTACATGACAGGTCGATACCGCATTTTTTACACCGCTGCAACGATACGAATTTTTTTCCCTGCCTGCGCCAGTCCCGCTTTTTTTTCAAAAAACGTCCGCAGTCTGGGCAATGCATCCACAATTCATTTTTCTTTACAGCAGGATTGGCAAGGTCCGTAATATGGATGTTTTTATAATGCTGGTTCAACTGGGAAGCATCTACAATATATGGCGTGAACTTCTTTTCCTCAAAGATCCTGACGAATACTTCACCCGACAGCGATGCGTCTACCAGCGCGTCATGCAGCTTCTCCTCGTCATACCGGAGCGGAAATACATCCGCAGCAATTTTTAATCCCATCTGCTGCTGACCGCTATGTTTTGAAAGGATTCTGGTCGCATATTTCTGCAAATCCGCAAACCGTTTTAAAAACCCCAAATTGATTTCTTTATTATAATACAAGCAGTTTTCCCGCAGAATGGAAGCGTCCTGCATCCCCCAGGACATCAAAACACTATCCTGGCCGATGAATTGTCGAAATTCCTTAATCGCCCTATTGAAGGGAACGCCCTCCTCCCGGAGCAGTTCCATCGTGATGCCCGTCATCCCCTCTACCGTAGGCTCCATATGCTGATACAGCGCCGGCCGTATCAGGCGGCTGAACGCACCTGCATATTCCAGTTTTTTGTTGTATTTCACCGCGCCGATTTGGATAATCTCATCCGGACACTTGCGTTTCACCGCCTTTGCATACCGGTTCCACTCCAAATCAAAAATGATGTAATCCATTTGAGCTGCCCCTTCTGATTTTTACACTTTCTCACCATCCATATGCACAGATGGAATCGACCAGTCAACCGGCTGTTTTCCCATCCGTTCCAGCAGCGTATTCACCTTGCTGAAATGGCGGCAGCCGAAAAAGCCGCGGCTTGCGGAAAGTGGGCTGGGATGTGCTGCCATCAGCACAAAATGCCTGCTGTTAGTAATCAGCGGGAGCTTGTCCTTCGCGTTTTTCCCCCAGAGCAGGAAAATAACGGGATCCTCTCGCTCGTTAAGCCGGGAGATGACGTTATCCGTAAACGTTGTCCAGCCGAGGTCCTTATGTGAGTTTGGCTGCCCTTCCCGCACGGTCAGAACCGTGTTTAGGAGCATAACGCCCTGTTGCGTCCACGGCACAAGATAACCGTTGTCCGGTATGGGAAGCCCCAAATCCGCTTTTATTTCAAGAAAAATATTCACCAGGGAGGGCGGAGGCTCCACCCCCTTCTGCACGGAAAATGCCAACCCGTGCGCCTGCCCTGCGCCATGGTAAGGGTCCTGCCCCAGAAGCAGCACCTTTACGTCGCCGTATGGCGTGTATTTCAGGGCGTTAAAAATATTATCCATCGTTGGGTAGACGGTATGCCTCCGGTATTCCTCCGCCAGCTTACGGCGAAGCTTTTGGTAATATTCCTTGTTGAATTCCTCACCGATGACCTCGTCCCAGTCGTTGCCCAATTGTATCATAAACGTTTCTCCCCTGTCCGCTATTTTTTCAGCAGCTTGTTCACTTCCTCCAGGAAGGTATTGATGTCCTTAAACTGGCGGTAGACGGACGCAAACCGGACATAGGCCACCTCATCGATGGATTTGAGCCGGTCCATTACCATCTCCCCGATTTTGTCGGAGGAAATCTCCCGTTCCAGAAGGTTTTGTGATGCCGTTTCAATTTCATACACGATATGTTCCATATCGCTCGTCGGCACAGGGCGTTTCTCGCATGCGCGCATGATGCCGTTTAATAGTTTTTGCGCGTCAAACATCTGGCGTGAGCCGTCCTTTTTCACGACCATCAACGGGATGTTTTCAATTTTTTCATAGGTGGTAAACCGTTTGGAGCAGTTCAGGCACTCCCGCCTGCGGCGGATTGCTTCGCCCTCGTCAGTCGGGCGGGAATCAATTACCTTGCTTTCCTCGAATTCACAATAAGGACATTTCATAATGACAACTCCTCTGCTGTTAAAAATTCTCTGATATATTGTTTTCTTGCCTTGATTTCCTCAATCCGGTTAATATATTCTATGACATCCTTAAAATTGAAAATGCGTTCAATCTGGTCCCCTCGCACCAGTTTGGAAACGCCTCCGACGCCCATGGCGACGACGGACTGGATTTCCTCCATCATGCAGATATTATACAGCCCTTCAAAGCCCGGCTTACAGAAGCCTGTATTTTCCTGATTTCCCAGCACAGCTTTCACATTTTTCTGCCGGTATAAATAGTACGGCTCATAGCCGCACAAATCCATTTTTTCATAGGCATAACCCATCATTTCATCTACAGCACCGCCATCCGGCGCGGGCAGGGCCGCTTCCTGCGCGTTTAAGCGGGCAGCGCGTTTAACGCTCATCGTATGCACTGTGATGTTTTCCGGTTCGAGTGCCGCAACGCGGTCGAGCGTATGGCGGAAATCTGCTGTGGTCTCACCAGGCAGGCCCGCTATCACATCCATGTTGATTGCACCAAACCCGAACTCTCGCGCAAGTCTGTACGCCGTCTCAATTTGTTCCACCGTATGCTTTCTGCCGATAAGATCCAGGGTTTTCTGGTTCATGCTCTGCGGATTGATGCTGATGCGGTCCACGCCATATTCCCTCATGACCGATAGCTTGTCCTTCGTGATAGTGTCCGGCCGCCCTGCCTCGACACAAAACTCTCGGACGCCGGACAGGTCAAAGCTCTGCACCAGCTTCCTCAGCAGGTTTTTCATCTCCAATGATAGCAAGGTCGTGGGTGTTCCTCCGCCGATATAGACCGTTTCGATCAGCAACCCCATTTCCTGTACAATTCGGGCGGTTTCCCCGATTTCCTCAAATAGAGCGTCCAGATAGGGCTGCATATAGCGTCCCATTTTGTCCATCCCCATAGACGCGAACGAGCAGTACACACAGCGCGACGGGCAAAACGGGATGTCCACATACAGGCTGATGCTGCCGGGGCGGATGGTTTTCACAACCTCCCGTTCCTTTTTTGCAATCGCCAGCGCGATATTGATTTTTCCTTCGCTGACCCCAAATTCCGTCCGCAGCGACTCCCGAACTTCCGCGTCGCTTTTGCCCAATTCCAGCAGCTTAACCACGCGCTTCACTGGGCGGATACCCGTCAACGCCCCCCACAATGGACTATCCGTCGTATTCATTACAGTACCTTTCCCATTCATAGACTTCATTGTGCTGTTTCTCATACCCAATAGTGGTTTCCGGTCCATGACCCGGATAAACCTTCACACCATCGTCCAAAACAAACAGCCTCTCCTTGATGGACCTCACAATTTCTTTCAGATTTCCCGTCGGCAGGTCGCAGCGCCCTATCCCCTCTCGAAACAGGGTATCGCCCGAAAAGAGCACATCGCCGCAAAGCAGGCACATGCCGCCGCTTGTATGCCCCGGCGTCTGGATGGCCCGGAACGAATATTGGCCCGAGGAAATCACCGCGCCGTCTCCCAGCAGAACATCCGGCGGCTCCGGCTGATGATGCAGGCCGAACCCACGCATCAGATTTACATTGCTGTCTAGATAGTTCTCCTTTTCACGCTCTGAAAGCACAATTTTTGCCCCGGTTCTTTCCTTTACAGCATTGACCGCGCCGATATGATCGCTGTGGCAATGTGTGACGACGATATATTTCACACGGTAACTGTTTTTTTCAATTTCAGCCAGAATTTTTTCCGCATCCCCGCCCGGATCGATAACCAGCAATTCATTTGCGTCCCCAGCGAGATAGCAGTTTTCCATAATACTTCCCACTACAATGGTTTTCAGTATCATATTCCTGTCCTTCCTCTATTTAAATATCCGGCTTCTATGCGGATTTTTTCCTTGTCACTTCAAATACGCCGCTAATCTTGGACAGCTTCTTAACGACCAGCTCCAGCTGCGCCGTCGAACTGATTTCAATAATGATATTGATAATAGCGATACCGTCCCGCGTAGTTTTGGAATTCACAGCGTTTATCAAAATTTTCAGATCGGCAATCGTGCTCGTAATTTCCGCTAGGAGGCCCTTCTTATCGTTTGCGCAGATTTGCACTTCCGTAAAGTACGAAGCCTTTGTGGGAACACTGTCCTCCCAGTAAACCGGAATCAGCCGCTCTAACTCATTGTTCTTTTCACTAGCTAGGATATTTGGGCAGTCCGCACGGTGAACCGAAACACCGCGTCCGCGCGTGATATAGCCAACAATCTCATCCCCCGGAACGGGGTTACAGCATCTTGAAAGGCGGACGAGGCAGTTGTCGATTCCCTCCACCACAATGCCGTTATTGCTGGAGGTTCGCTTCCGCTCCATCTGCTGCGGCGTATCGCCCGTCACCGCGATGGCTTCCGGCGCCTCCGTTTTTACCGCCTGCTTATACTCCTCCCGCAGCCGCCCGACCACCTTGTTGACGGTGAGTGCGCCGTATCCTACGGCGGCATATAAATCCTCTTCAGAATTGAAGGTATATTTTTTACAAATGGCCTCGACCCACTCCGGCCGGAACAGCTGCGCATGCGTCAGGTTTACGCGCCTAAGCTCCTTCTCTATCATATCCTTGCCGCGCACGATATTTTCTTCGCGCCGTTCCCGTTTGAACCACTGGTTGATTTTTCCTCTCGCCTGCGAGGTTTTGCACAGCTTCAGCCAGTCCCTGCTGGGACCGTGAACCGCAGATGAGGTCATGATTTCGACGATATCACCATTTTGCAGCACATAGTCGAGCGTCGCGATTTTGCCGTTGACCTTCACGCCCGCCATCTTGCAGCCGACCGCGCTGTGAATCATAAACGCGAAGTCGATAGGTGTTGAGCCAGCGGGCATGTTTATGATATCGCCCTTTGGCGTAAAGACAAACACCTCGTCTGCAAATAAATCAATTTTCAGGGTCCGCATGAAGTCATCGGAATCCACGACAGAATTCTGTATTTCCAGCAGGCGGCTAATCCATTCCAGCTTCGCGTCCATGTCCGACGCGCCGTTCACACCTTCTTTGTATTTCCAGTGCGCCGCGATACCATGCTCTGCGACGCGGTGCATCTCCCATGTCCGGATTTGGATTTCGAACGGTGTGCCGTCCGGCCCAATCACCGTCGTATGCAGCGACTGGTACATATTCGGCTTCGGCATCGCAATGTAGTCCTTAAAGCGTCCCGGAATCGGGTAATACAGTTCATGCACCATACCGAGGACTGCATAGCAGTCCTTCACGCTGTCCACGATGACACGGACGGCGAACAGATCGTAAATCTCATCAATACTTTTATTCTGCGTAAACATTTTTCGGTAGATGCTGTAAAAATGCTTCGCCCGCCCCGTAATATGCGCACGGATTCCCAGTTCACCAACCTTGCTGGTGAGCGATGCGATAATATCTTCGATATATTTTTCCCGTTCCCGCCGCTTTAAGCTGATGGATTCCGTAATTTCCTTATACGCAACCGGGTCGAGATACCGGAGGGATAAGTCCTCCAGCTCCATTTTGATTTTTGACATACCGAGACGGTGTGCCAGCGCGGCATATACCTCCAGCGTTTCACGCGACTTTTCCCGCTGTTTGTCCTCACTTTTGGCTTTAATCGTCCGCATATTGTGCAGGCGGTCGGCCAGCTTGATCAGAATAACGCGGACGTCCTTCGCCATGGCAAGGAACATTTTCCGCAGATTTTCAATCTGCTGTTCTTCCTTTGTCGTGTAATGGATTTTCGTCAGCTTGGTAACGCCGTCGACAATCACCCCAACGGAATCACCGAACATCTCCTTGATGTCCGCGACGGTATAATCTGTATCCTCCACTACGTCATGCAGCAGCGCGCCGACCAGTGTATCGCAGTCCAGCTCCAAATCCGCAAGGATGTGCGCAACCGCGAGCGGATGCGTCAAATACGGTTCGCCGGAATTCCGGTTCTGGCCCTGGTGTGCAGTTTTGGCCAGCTCATATGCTTTCGTAAGCTTTTCGATATTAAAATTTGGATTATATTTTAAAACTTTGGCTTTTAACTCTTCAAAGTTCTGCTGTATAAGCTGTTCCATTTGACCAGCACCTCTCTTCCTAATCCGAATTTAGTCCGAAAACCGCAGATCCTTTAATAATACCTGAACCTGCCGTTCCCCGCGGAACACGTTGATGTCTAAGTTAAATACAATATCGACCATGTCCTGCAGCTTGATTTTTTCTAAGTACGCCCCCATATTGAAACCAACTGCCTCTACATAATTGTCGCCTTTGGCAAGTGTCAGTTTCATATGCTTTCCATCGCTCAGGGGGCGGATATAGGTAACCGTCAGCTTCCGCGCGAAAAAAACTGGGCTTGCGTTCCCCATGCCGTACGGTTCCAGAATCATCAGCCTCTCGACGGTATTCATGTTGATATATTCAATTGGAAGTTCCGCGTCTACATAGATTTTCGGGACAAAATCCGCCTCATTCATCACAGACTTTGCATATTGGTTGATGTGTTTTCGAAATTCGTCGATCCGCTCTGTTTCCACGCTCAGTCCGGCGGCCAGTTCGTGGCCGCCAAATTTCACCAGTTCGCCGGAACATTCTTCCAACGCCTGAAACAGGTTAAAACCCTTGATGCTCCGGCCGGAGCCTTTACCCATACCGTCCCCTGTGCTGATGAGAATACATGGCTTATTAAATTTTTCAGATATTTTCGAGGCCACAATCCCAATAATGCCATGATGCCAGCCCTCGTGATCCAGCACCAGAACATAGTCGTCTTCCATTTCCCGGTTATAAGCTATGATATTCAGCGCATCCTCCAAAATGCTGATTTCCGTCGCCTGCCTGTCCCTATTTTCCTCATCCAGCTGTTCTGCGTACCGCCGGGCAGTCCTGTCGTCTTTGGACAGCAACAGTTCCACCGCACATTTTGGGTCGCCCATGCGTCCCGCCGCATTGATGCGCGGCGCTATCATGAACCCGATGGAACCGGTTGTCAGGCCAGAAGTATCAATTTTCGCGGTTTCCATCAGCGTACGGACACCACGGTTCATCGTATATTTTAAAAGCTCCAGCCCCTTTTTAACGATTGCCCGGTTCTCGCCCACGAGCGGCATCACGTCTGCAACCGTCCCGATTGCCACAATATCAATATATTCCTCAATCAGTTCTTTCATGTGGAATTTCATCTGAGTGGTCAGTGCTTGCAGAAGCTTAAACACCACGCCCACACCGGCCAGCTTTTTAAACGGATATGGACAATCCGGCTGCTTTGGATTTAAAATACAATATGCCTCCGGCAGTTCTTCCTTGCATTCATGATGATCCGTCACGATGACGTCCATTCCGCATTCCTTTGCATACTGGACCTCATCTACCGCAGTAATGCCGCAGTCCACGGTTATCAGCAGAGAGGTGCCCAGCGCCGCAATTTTATCAATCGCCGCCCGGTTCATTCCATATCCCTCTTCCAGCCGGTCCGGTATATAATAATTTACCTCCGCTTTGTGCTCCTTCAGGAAGCTGACCAGTATCGCGGTAGATGTGATGCCGTCTACATCGTAATCACCATAGACCGTGATATGTTCTCCGCGGTCAAGGGCCTGTAAAATCCGCTGGGCCGCCGGCTCCATGCCCTTCATCAAAAACGGGTCGGGAAGCTGTTCCGCTGACGGGTGAATGAATGTTTCCACCTCCTGAACGCCGCGGTTTAACAGAATGGTTGCAATGACGGGGGGCAGGCCGTACTGCCTGCTGACCGCCAGAATATCTTCTTTTCGATTATTCCTGCTCAGCAATATCCATTTCTTTTTTTGCATCTTTTGTCCCCTAAACAAATCGTCTCAAGATATAGTATCCCATTGTATGCTTTTATACTAATTATACAACTTTTTGCTTAATAGTGCAACTAAACTTTCTCAAATTGCTGAAAAAAAAGAAAAACGCACGCCGAATGCCATAGAAAAAACCAGACCGCCAGTAAGCAGTCCGGTTTTTGTTACTTTTAATGAAATTTGTTTTACCAAAACACCGATTGAAACAGCCTTACAAAAGAAATTCCCTGCCGCCGTCTCCGATTTGCGAAACATAAAACGAAGCCGGATAACCTATGGCTTTCTCATATGCCGTGCCGACCTGGGTGATAAACTGTTGCACCGCTTCGCTCTTCACAAGCGAGACCGTACAGCCGCCAAAACCCGCGCCTGTCATGCGGGAGCCGATGACGCCGTCCACCTTTCTCGCTTCACAGACCAGCGTATCCAGCTCGATTCCTGTCACCTCATAGTCATCCCGCAGGGAATCATGGGAAGCGTTCATCAGTGCACCGAACCGGAGCATGTCGCCCTGTTCCAATGCCTCCACGCTTTTGAGCACCCGGTCGTTTTCCGAAATGACGTGGCGCACGCGCCTGCGAACAGTTTCATTCTGAATCAAATTCTGTTTTTGCAGGAACTCCTCCATCGAAATCCCCGTCAGGTTTTCCGCCGCCGGATATGCCTTCTGCAATTCCCGCAGCCCCTCCTCGCATTCCGCCCGGCGTTCATTATATTTCGAATCCGCAAGGCTCCGCTTTTTGTTGGTGTTGGACAGCACAAGCGTGTAGCCCTCCATATCCAGCTTCACATGGCGGTAGGTCAGGTCGTCACATTTCAAGAAAATGGCACAGTCTTTTTTCCCCATCGCAGACGCAAACTGGTCCATAATGCCGCAGTTTACGCCGATATAGTTGTGCTCCGATGCCTGCGCCAGTTTTGCGATTTCAATCATGTCAAGCGGATTGGAATCCTGTTTCTTCTCTTTGGACAGCGTGGCAAATGCCAGAGCAGTTGCGACCTGAATGGCTGCAGAGGAGGAAAGGCCGCCGCCGTGCGGAAGCGTATCATCATAGAGCATATCACAGCCAACAATTGCATACCCTGCTTTTTGCAGCTCGTCTATCACGCCTGCCTGATAATTTCCCCACCACAAATCCTTATATTGGCTGAGATTGTCAACATCCAGCGTTATCAACTCGTCCAGGTCAGTAGCTTTCAAGCGGACGGTCCGGTCATCGCGTACCCGAAGCGCAATTGTCGTTCCCATCGTCAGAGCCGCCGGAAAAACATAGCCACCGTTATAATCCGTGTGCTCTCCTATCAGGTTCACACGTCCTGGGGACTGGAAAATACGGATTTTCCCGCCAGCCCCGTACAGCTTTTCAAATTCCTGTTTCAGTTCCGCGTTAGTCATTGGCACTTCCTCCGCTCTTTTCTAAATATTTCCGGTAGGCCGCGCGCAGCTCTTCCGCCTTCTCTTCCGGTGCGGTGGGGTTGCAGTGCGCCCAAGCCCCGGTTTCGGACGATGCATTGAATTTCTGTTTTTCCGCAGAACGCATCGGCGGGAAGAACTCAATGTGGAAATGATAGTATTCGCCGGCTTCTTCACCATTAACCGGCGTCTGGTGCATACACATCATGTAGGGGAAGGTATAACCGAACAGGCTGTCGAGCATCCCAACAGTTCTTTTTAACACGCTTGCAAGATTATTTTTTTCCTGTTCATTCAGCTCCGGCAGCGTGCCCAGATGGCGTTTGCTCGCAATATAAACCCCATAGGGATACTCACAGAAAAACGGCAGGAACACAACAAAATCCTCGTTCTCAAAGATAATGCGCTTTCCAAACTCCCGCTCTGTTTTTACCATATCGCAAATCA